>NZ_DASZKT010000028.1:0-8489 GCF_035552695.1 Actinospica sp. | reverse complement strand
GTCGGCATCGAGATCGACTACGAGAACAGCTCGAGCCCGAACACCGCGGGCATGGCGGCGTTCATCAACGGCTACCGGGGCGTACACCCGTACGACGCCACCGGCGCCAACCCGGCTGCGCGCTTGACGATCGACCTGGCCGCCGGCGACCGGTACCTGATCGCGCTCACCCAGTACGCCACCACGAACTGGCTCTCGACCGGCAACCCGGTTCTGGACTACGCGAACGCGATGGTGCCGAGCAAGCAGCCGTCCACCAGTTCCGCGGAGTCCAACTGGCTCGAGCACGTGGACGGCAAGGCGAACTACAGCCCGCCGATCGCGCCGCTCGCCCCGTCGAAGTTCACCGGCTCGGTGTTCGTCGCCGGGCAGAGCCAGGTCGAGCCGGAGTGCAACAACTTCGCCTCCTCGCTGCAGAACTCGACCAGCAGTTGGGTCGAGTCCGTCGCTCCCGCGGGTGCGGGCAGCACGGACGGCATGCTCGGTTACATGTTCTGGGCCGCAGGAGCCCCGTCGAGCCGCGGTCAGACGACGTTCCCGCCGAACACCTGCCAGGCCGGGACGGGCGCAGGGGCGACCAGTCTGAACGTGCCGGTGCCGATGCCGGCACTGCGGCAGAACTGAGGGAGGTGACGGCTGCGGGCCGCTGCGGGCGGGACGGGAGTAGCCCCGCGGCCCGCAACCGTCACCGTCGCCCCAGGGAATGCGGAGTACATCCGTGTTCCGGGGGCGACACCTTGCAGGTAGGCGCTCGGGCGGGCCGTCGGTGTTACAGCCGCTCGCCCGCGGTGCGCTGGCGAGGTAGCGGACTGGGTGTGGCGGGCGGTGGTGGGTTCATGCCGCGCCGCTGCATCCGCTGCCAGCGCAGGCGGCTGCCGATCAGTGCGGTGACCACGGACTGGATGACCACCAGGTACATCAGCTGCCGGTAGACGAACTGCTGGAGCGGCACGCTCCACAGCACTCGGGCGCGTTCGCGATCGAGGTGGAAGGCGTACCACGAGGCGATCAGCTGGATGGCGAGGAAGCCGAGCCAGACCGCGCCCATCTCCAGCGCCTGCCCGAATACCAGGCCCCACACCGCGAACACGTCCACGAGCGGCGCGAGCAGCGGAAGGAGCACCTGGAACAGCAGCAGATAGGGCAGGCCCCTGCGGCCGAGCCGTCCGGACCCGCCGGACTCGATGACGGAGCGCCGGTGCTTCCACATCGCCTGCATGGTGCCGTAGGACCAGCGGTAGCGCTGCTTCCACAGTTGGCTGAGCGAGGCGGGTGCCTCGGTCCAGGCGATCGCCTCGGGCACGTACCGCACCCGCCATCCGGCGCGCAGGATCGCCATGGTCAGATCCGTGTCCTCGGCCAGGGTGTCCTCGCTAAGGCCCCCGACCTGTTCGAGCGCGGCACGGCGGAACGCGCCGATCGCACCCGGAACGGTGGGCATGCATCCGGCCAGGTCGTACAGGCGCCGGTCGAGGTTGAACCCGACCACGTATTCGATGTGCTGCCAGCGGCCGAGCAGTCCGGTGCGGTTGCCGACCTTCGCGTTACCGGAGACCGCGCCCACTTCCGGGTCGCGTAGGGCCTCGGCGAGGCGGCCGACGGCGTCGGGTTCGAACACGGTGTCCCCGTCGAGCATGACGACGATCTCGTGGCGCGCCCGGCGGATTCCGGTGTTGAGCGCCGCGGATTTGCCCGCGTTCGCCTGGGTGAGCAGCTGCACACCGTAGTGCAGGTAATAAGAGGCGATCTGCGCGGTCTTGTCGCTCGAGCCGTCGTCGACCACGATGATCTCGACCGGGTGGGTCGAGCGCAGCAGCGATTCGATGGTGGCGGCGATGCCCTTCTCCTCGTTGTACGCCGGCACGATCACGGACACCGGTTCGGGGCGCGTGCGGGCGGGCACGGGCGGACGTCCGCGCCGTCGCCGGTGGTGCGCCCGCGCGGTGATCAGCAGCAGGATGAGCCGGATCACGCTCAGTGCGCCGGTCAGCAGGATCGCCCACGTCAGCACGGTGACCGCGGCCACGCTGATGCGCACGGCGTCGATCAGCACCTGCCCGCGCAGCCGCTGTCCCGAGGTGGCCGGCACGATCGGCGCGGGTTGCCCGATCAGGCCGGTGACGGTGGTGAAGGTGTAGCCGTGCCCGAGCAGCTTGGGGATCAGAATATTGAGGGCGGCCACGGTCTGGGAACGGTCGCCGCCCGCGTCGTGCATCATCACCAGCAGCCCCGGTGTGCCCGAGGCGGGCATGACGTTCGCGACGATCTTGGAGACGCCGGGGCGCTGCCAGTCGAGGCTGTCCTTGTTCGTCAGGACCGTGACGTACCCGTGGGCTCCGGCGTCCTGGATCGCGGACCAGTCAGCGTCGTCGAGCGCATCGGCCTCGGAGGAGTACGGCGGACGGAGCAGCGAGGTGCTGCGCCCGGCGGCGCCCTCGATCACGGACTGGGTCTGGGAGAACTCGAAGTCACGGCGGGTCTCGCTCGCACTCGCCAGGTCGTCGTGGGTGAAGGTGTGGATGCCGACCTCGTCCCCGGCCGCCACCTCCTCGCGCACCAGGCCCGGGTACTGGGCCACGCGCCCGCCGACCACGAAGAACGTGCCCGGGACGTGGTAGCGGGCGAGCACGGCCAGGACCTGCGGCGTCCATTGCGGATCCGGCCCGTCGTCGAAGCTGAGCGCGATGTGCCCCGCCAGCGGCTGGAAGGAGTGCGCGGCGCCGCCGCGGGTGTCGATCACCGGCCCGCCGTGCAGGATCGAGGAAGGCACCGACGCCGCGGAGCCCGGGGTGTGCGGGCCGCCCGAGCCCTCGCCGCCGACCTCGTTGTGCACCAGCCCGTCTAGAGCAAGCATCCCGGCCAGCAGCAGCATGGTGATCACCAGCACCAGCCAGTGCGCGCGCGGCGGCACGGCCCTGGCCGCACGGCGCGTCCCGCGCCGAGCCGCCATCAGTGCCCGTGCCCGGTGGCCGTCGTGCTCGGCTTGCCCGGCGCCGAGGTGGGCCGGCGCCCGGTGGCGGTGGCGCTCGTGCTTGCGGTCGCAGAAGTTGACGGGGCGGTAGACGCTATCCCGGTCGGCGAGCTTGCCGCGGAGGTCACCGCGCCCGCCGCGCCGCGGGTGGCCTGCGGTGACGAGGATGCGGCCCGCGCTTGAGTTGCCGACGGCCGCAAGGTCGCGGCTGGGGAGGCCGCTGGATGCGGAGCGGAGAACGGCATCAGCGTGTCGGGTGCGACCGGTCCGCCGAGCAGGCTCCAGATCACCATCAGGGAGTAGCCGCCCGCCGCCAGGAACACCGCGACTGCGACCCGGTGCGCCACCCGGCGGCGCCGGCCGCTTGCGTCCACGAACACCGGTGCAGCTGCGGCCGGCTGCTCCACGGCACGTGGCGCGGGAAGCAGTTCAGTCGGCGCATACGGGTCGATCTCGGGCATGGCGGCAACTCTCGTCGTACGGTGCTGCGGGCGCACCACCGCGCGTGGACGGAGCTGGTGCTCTCCGGCCGCGCGGCGGCGCGCGAGCCCGGGCGCGCCCCGGCTCCGCATACACAGGCGAACAACCAGTCCGCGCTGTTACCGGCGCAGGCGGGAGCTCAACGCACCGAGCTCCCGCGCGGGCTCGGACTGTGGGCATTGTCCGCACCCGCGCTCGCATGGGCCGCGCCCTGGCTCGCCGGATCGCCGCTCGCCGCGTCGGTCGCAGCAGCACAGGGGTCGCTCGGCGCGTGCGTGCGAGCAACCGAACACCGGGCGCCCGTGGAAGCTGCGACCGAGCCCGCCTTCCCTGTCAGCTCGGCGGCGCTGGGAGACAGGCTTGGTGCTGCGGAGGCGGCAGGTGAACTTGCGGCAGGGTGCGGGATGGGGCTGGTGGCGGGCGGGGTGTGCGGGGCGGGAACGCCCCAGGACCCGAACAGGCTGTGCGCGATGTGCTGGGCCGGGCCCGGCAGGATGTCCGCGGCCGCGGCCGCGATGGTGCCGCCGGAGAGCACCAGCACCACGGCGCCCGCCTTGATCGCGGCGGCGATGCCCACACGCCACACGGGGGCGCCTGCTCGACGTCGGCGACGCACGCCGCGGTCGGCGCTGTGTGCGAACGCCGCCACGAGCGTCGCAGGAGCAGCGCGCTCTTCATCGCCGGGGGCGAGCGCGGCGAGCAGTTGCGCCACCGCTTGTTCGTGCGGCCCGGCCGGCCCGGCGGCGTGCAGCAGCCGTCTCGAACCACGGACGGAGATCAACGGACGCAGACTCATTCGCGCACCTCACTCACCGCGCCGCGCGAGGGCGCACGCCCGGCCTGCGACAACTGTGTCGTCTCAGGTTCCTGCTCCTGTTCGAGGATGGCCGCGAGCCCCCGCAGCCCGCGCATCGCCGCGATGCGCACCGCTCCGGGCCGCTTGCCCAGGATCGCTCCGCATGCCCTCGCATCCAGCCCGGCCACCGACCGCAGCAGCACCGCCTCGGCCTGCTCCTTCGGCAACCGCGCTATCAGCGCCATCGCCCGGTCTGTGCCCAGCCGTTCCTCGGCGACCGTCGCGGCGTCCGGGGCCGCGCCGCCGGAATCACCACGCATGCCCAGCGGCTCCTCCCGGCGCCGGCCCTCGAGCCGCTGCTCGTCGACCGCGCGGTTGCGCGCGATCCGAAACAGCCACACCCGGAATCCGTGCGCGTCCCCGCGGAAGCCGGGCACATCCCGCGCCGCCTGCAGCCAGGTCTCCGAGGCCACGTCCTGCGCAGCCTGACCGACCAGGGCGGCGAGATACCGCTCCAGCGGAGGGTTGAGCGCCCGCCACAGCGCCGTCACGCCTTCGGAGTCGCCGCGCCGCGCCGCCAGAAGAGCCGCGTCGAGCTCCGCGCCCACCACCCGCTCCCTCCGCGCGCCGTACCGATCCGAAAACCGCCGTCCGAGGGGCGGGCGGTGACACCCTAACGCGGCCGGGCCCGCGCACGGCACCCGCGCCCGGGCCGGCGCCGAGTGCACCCGGTCCCGGACACGCCCGCGCCCGCCGCGAGGGAACGTGGCGGGCGCAGGTCGCTGAAGATCTTCACCCGGTCCCGGGCGCGGTGTCGTGCCTAGAACGCGCCGACACCGTTAGGGGTGCCGAGGCCGGTCGGGCCGTCCCAGCCGGTGCGCGCGGTGCACAGCTGGCTGACCGAGCACGTCCCGTCGCTGCCGGAGGTCACGTCGTTGAGCGAGGAGGTGTTGGCGTACGGCAGTGCGGCGTTGTTCACCGACGCGGTGTTGCCGGCCAGGGCGTAGACGCTCGCGATGATCGGCGACGCGACGGACGTGCCACCGTAGACCTGCCAGCCGACGTAGCCCTGGTACGAGGTGGAGTCGTAGGTCGCGACGCCGGTGTTCGGGTCGGCGATCGCCGAGACGTCGGCCACGGCGCGCTTGGCGCAGCCGGTGCCCACGGACGCCTGGAAGCTCGGCTGCGCGTCATCTGCTGAGCAGCCGGCGCCGGCGCCGGACCATGCGGTCTCGGACCATCCGCGGGTGTTCGAGGCCTTGCTCAGCGAGGTTCCGCCGACCGCGGTGACGTACTGGCTGGCCGCCGGGTACTCCACGCCGTAGCCGCTGTCACCGCTGGACGCGGTGATGGCGATGCCGGGGTGGTCGTAGTACGTGGTGTCGTAGCTGGTGTCGGAGGAGGACTCGCTGCCGCCGTAGCTGTTGGAGATCGCGTTCGCGCCCAGCGTCGCGGCCTCGTTGACCGCCTTGCCGAGGTTCGTGTTCGAGGCGCTGGAGGCCTCGACCAGGATGATGTGCGCGTTCGGGGCGATCGCCGAGACCATGTCCAGGTCGAGTGACTCCTCCGTGGCCCATCCCGCGTTGGTGCGCGGCAGGCTCGTGGTCGAACCGGTCTGGCTCACGATCTTCAAGCAGCCCGAGGCGACCGTGCAGGCCGACAGGCCGTAGTTGCTGCGGTAGACCGCGAGGTCGGCGGCGGCGGTCGGGTCGTTGTAGGCGTCCACGATCGCGATCGTCTCGCCGCTGCCCGCGGTGCTCGACGGCAGGTTGTAGGCCGACTGCAGGTCCGAGGGCCCGTAACCGGACGGGGTCGCGTTCGCGGTCGCGCCGGTCTTGTGTGACTTGGCGTTGTTGCGGATCGCGTTGCTGTGCGCCCAGTTCGCGGCCGAGGCGCCCGTGGACGAGGCATGGGTCGGAGCCGCCGCGGCGATCGCCGGGGTCGAGCAGAGTCCCGTCGCCGCTGCGGCGGTGGCCGCGACGGCGAGGGTGGGTATCAGGCGGGGCATGTGATCCTCCGTCTCGAGCCGGCCCGTCGAGTCGGGTCGGCACTGAGAGGGAGAATGACGAACGTCGCACCACGCCAGAGCAAAGTGGTGGTAAATACTCTGCTCTGGTGATTCAGGGTTGAGCGTATTCAGATTGGCCCAGGTGTCAGGCGAGACGCGGACCGGTCGGTATCCCACGCTGTCCACGGGATACCGACCGGTTCGCGTCTCGGGTCAGGCGTTCGGTCAAACGGTTACCGCAGGGTGGCTAGGGGCGGTAGCGTGCTCGCCGAGTTGGCGGGTCTGGGGAAGACGGGTCCCGCGGTGACGAGGTTCGAGCCGCCGCTAACAGCCAGGCCGCCGGCGGTGTACATGGATTCGTTGAACGCGGCTCCGCCGCTCGGTGCGGCGCCGATGGCGAACAGGGCGTACGCCTTGCCGCTAAGGACGCTGCAGGAGATGTAGTCGCCGACCATCGTGCCCTGACTCGTGCTCGCGATCTGGGACAGGCCGAAGGGTCCTGCGATGGTTTGCGCCGTGCTCCAGGTCGAGCCGCCGTTGGCGGAGTCGATATAGCCCACCTCCATCTGGCAGGTGGACGCCGAGCAGTTGGCGTTGGGGTAGAAGTAGTAGTACAGGCCTATCTCGGCGGTGGTGCCGGAGGTGGCCTTGTCCACGCCGAGGCCGGGGATGAAATGGTCGATCCCGCTGGTGGTCGCGTCGATCGGGATCCTGGTCACGGCCGTCCAGGTGGTGCCGTTGGTCGAGGTCGAGTACACGATGTCGTTGGCCGGGCAGCCGGAGCGGAAGCGGCAGTCCTGCCAGGCGACGTAGACCTTGCCGGAGCCGTCGATCTCGGCGCTGGGCAGGCCGTCGCCCGAGCGCAGGCCGCCCGCCACCGAGTGGGAGCTGACCGAGGACACGAGCACGCTCGAGGTCCACGAGGTGCCGCCGTTGGCGGAGGTGAACGAGCGGATCGCGCTGCCGTTGGCCGAATAGGGAACCACGACCGTGCCGTTGGGCTGTACCAGCGGCTGACCGCCGAGTCCGGACGGGGTGTCGGCCGGGTGGCGCAGCGCGGACCAGGTCACCCCGCCGTCACTGGAGACGGCCATCGATTCCTCGTTGTTCGAGGAGGTGATGTCGACCTCGATGTAGCAGTTGCCGTAGTACGCGCTGGTGGAGGTGTCGTCGCACACCACCCACTGCTTGTCGTAACCCTGTCCGTCGAAGCCGACCGCCCGGGTGGCGCTGCCCCAGGTGACGCCGTCGGTGGAGCGGTTGAGCGTCACGCCCGCGGCGTTGCCGGACGAGTCGATCGGCAGCCCGACGACCATCCACTCACCGTGTTTGGCGTCATAGGCGACGGCCGCGTCCGAGACCTGCGCGTAGCTGCCGCCGTCGTTGACGGTGATCCCGGGCAGGTAGCCGTGGCTCCAGCTTGCGCCGTTGTTGGTGGAGGTGGCCCAGCCCAGGTTCGACGAGCCCCCGCCGTAGACGCGCCCGACCTGGAACGCGGAGACGACGGTGCTGCCATACGCGAAGGTGTCCGGCTCGACCTGGGTGGCGTGCTGCGCGTCAGTGTCCGTATACGGGTCGGTGCTCACCTGGGTCAGGGTGATCCCGCCGGAGGAGCCGACCGTCAGGGAAAAGGCGGCGGTATGCGTGGCGGAGGCACCGGTGCCGGTGATCGTGACGCTCGAGGTTCCGGTCGGCGTACTCGAGCTCGTGGTTATCGTCACCGTCGAAGACGCGCCGGCGGTCACCGAGCTCGGGTTGAAGCTCGCCGTCGCTCCCGTCGGCAGGCCCGAGGCCGAGAGCGCGACGGACTGCGCGCTGCCGGAGGTCACCGCCGTCGACACGGTCGCCGCGGCCGAGTTGCCCGGGGTCACCGTAGCCGCGGTCGGGGTGACCGAGAGCGAGAAGTCGTTCGTGGTCGAGGCCGGGGCAAGCACCACATCGTCGTACTCGGTGTACGTCGGGTCGCCCGTGTAGTTATCGTCGTGGCTGGTCAGCGTGAGCGTGTAGCCGTCACCCGCGGTCAACGTTTTGCTGACCTGCTTCCAGCCGGAGTTCGCCACGCAGGTCTTGGCCAGCACGGTCGAGGTGGTGCCGGTGGTGGTGTCCTTCAACGTCGCGGTCGCCCAGTCGTAGGTGACCGTGTCCGGGCACACCACGTCGTACCAGAAAGACAGCGTGCCCCCGCCGGTGGGCGCGGTGAAGGACTGCGCGATCGAGGAACTGCCGTTGGTCGG
>NZ_DASZKT010000027.1:0-43420 GCF_035552695.1 Actinospica sp. | reverse complement strand
CTCGGGGAACCGCGCGAAACTGACAGCGGCGGACCGCACCGACTGACAACGCCCAGCTCGGAGCGTCGCGAACCGCGCCAAGTCGTCAGCGGGCCCGCATGAAACTGTCAATCCGCAGGTCAGAGCCCTGAAATGACACGGTTTGCCGCCCTGCGGAGCCCGCAGCCGCATTAATAAATAAACCGTCAGAGTTTTCCCGCATCAACTGACAACGCCCAGCTCAGAGCCATACCGAGCCGCACGAAACTGTCAGCGGGCCCGCGCAAAACCGTCAATCCGCAGGTCACAGCCCTCGACGGCCGCCCCGGCGCCCCACCGCCCCGGCGGCTTGTCCCAGCGCCCACGAGCGCCCCGCCTGCGCCTTCCCGGCCGCCGGATGCGGCGTCAGATCCCGCCTCCGCCAAGAGCATTCCCGGCGTACGGAGGCTCCACGGGCCGTCGCGCGCGGCGCTCGGGCCGCGATCCTGGGTTCGTATACGCTCTCCGAACGCGTGACAACTGCCCTCCGAGAGGCACGGGAGGCGGTACGTGTCTCATACGCCGCCGAGGATGGGGAAACGCCCGTGCTACCTGACGAAGAGCCAACGTTCCGCCCCCCTCCGCCCGCCGCCGCATGCGGACGGCCCCCGGCCAGGTGACGCAATCCTTCATCCGGCCGAGAGCTGACCGATGCCTCCGTACGAGGGGGAGCTGATCCGTCGTACCAGGGGGAGCTGACCCCCCGTCACTCCGCGGCCGGCGCGGGCGGCGGGACGAGCCCGTCCGCGATGAGCCCCTCGACCACGGCCTGCCCGAGCGCCTCCGCCGCCGACTGCGGGCGCACCATCGCGGTGAACTCCTTGATCAGGCCCTCCTCGTCGAAGTGCAGCAGGTCGATGCCGTGGAGCTCATTGCCGCCGACGGTGGTCCGGAAGACCAGAACGGCGGACTCGGCCTCGCTCCCGTCCGCGCTGGTCTCGCAGGATCCGGCGTACGACCCGATGTATCGGAAGTCCTCGAGCGTCCGCACAAACACGCCGAACAGGCCCATGACCATGTCCCGGCCCTCGGTGGGCTGGAACTTCAGGGAGCTGTAGAAGCGGATGTCCGGCGTGAGCAGCTCTTCCAGGCCGGCGAGGTCGCCCTTCTCCATGGCGGTGCGGAAGCGGTCGACGGTGGTGCTCGCGGTCATGGCAGCTCCTTGTTCATAGCTCGTGGCTCACAACTCATAGCAGTGCGATTTCGTACTCGTACTCACCCGCGTCAGCTACCACTCGGCAGTTTGTAGGGCGGTCTGTTGCGCGTCATGTTGCGCGGTGCGCACCCGCGCAGGGCTGCGGATGACGATGACGGCCACCAGCACCGCAAGGAGCGTGAAGCCTGCCGAGACGGCCATGCCGGCGTCGTAGCTGCTGGTCAGCGCCTGCGGCGGCGTGTCATGGGTCAGCGAGGCGGTCACGGAGGCTGCGGTACCGGAGATCACGGCCACGCCGAGCGCTCCGCCCATCTGCTGGGAGGTGGTGATCAGACCGGAGGCCAGGCCCGCGTAGCGCTGCGGGACGCCGGCGGTCGCCGCCGCGTACATCGGGGCGAAGCTCATGCCGTAGCCGATCGGCATGATCAGCAGGCCGGGTAGCACGTGCAGCGGGTAGTCGTCGCGCACGGGCAGGAAGCAGACCCATGTCATGCCGACGGTGACGATCGCGGGTCCGAGGATCAGGAACGGGCGGAATCCGAACCGGCCGACCAGGTGCGCCATGCGCGTGGACACGAAGCCGAGGATCACCGGGAAGGGCAGGAACGCGAGGCCGGTGCGGACCGCGCTGTAGTGCTCGACTCCCTGGAGATAGAGGGTGATCAGGAAGAACATGCCGAGATTTCCCGCGAACACGGCGGCCATCACGGCGTTCGCGCCGGAGACGTTGCGGATCTTGAAGATGGACAGGTCCATCAGCGGGCTCGCCGCGCGGCGTTCGTTGGCGACGAAGGCCGCCAGCAGCAGCACGCATGCCGCGAGTCCGGCCAGCGTGCGCGGGTCGCCCCAGCCCCAGGACGGCGCCTGGCTGAAGGAGAGGACCGCGGCCATCAGGCCGAGCGTGGCGAGCACGGCGCCGGGGGTGTCCAGGGTCCGGCGCGCGGTCGTGTGCGCGTGCGCGGGCACCAGGCGTGCGATCAGGACACTGATGACCAGGCCGATCGGGACGTTGATGAAGAAGTCCCAGCGCCAGCCCGCGTACTGCGTGAGCACGCCGCCGGTGGCGACCATCGACCAGTAGCCGAGCGCCCGCGCGCGGCGGCGGCCCTCCGGGAACGTGACCAGCACGATCGAGAGCGCCGCCGGGGACATGAAGGCGGCGGCGAGCCCCTGCAGGCCGCGCAGCCCGATGAGCAGCGGGACCGACGAGCTGAGCCCGATGAGCAGCGAGACGAGGGTGAACGCGAGCATCCCGGCCACCAGCGTCCGGCGGCGCCCGAAGAGGTCCGCGACGCGCCCGCCGAGCAGCAGGAAGCCGCCGAAGGTCAGCACGTAGGCGGTGAAGACCCACTGGATCGAGTCGTCGCCGAAGCCGAGCTGCCGCTTGATGACCGGCAGCGCGACGGTGATGATCGCGGTGTCGAGCACGACCATGAACTGGGCGATGGCCACGAGCGCGAACACCACCGAGGGCGCCGTGGACGGAGCGGGGGACGGGTCTTGGCGACCGAGACTTCCGGAAGAAGGCATGGCGGTTCCCAGGATCGGCGGAACGGGAGGAGAAGCGGTGCGGGAGCTGGTCGGATGCCGCTAGGTCAGGTCCTCGCTGAGTTCCTGTCCCTTCTCGGCCAGCCGGCGTGCGGCGGTGTCGTCGCCGTCGCGCACGGCCTGCCACTAGGCGACGCGGTTGTCGACGTAGTGGCGCCGGGCGGTCAGCCGCCGGATCTCGAGCTCGAGCTTCGCGCTGTGCCCGGCGAGCAGACGGATCTTGGTCTCGACGGTCTCCGGTCCGTACCCGCGGTCCGCGAAGACGCCCGCGATGTTCTTGATGTCGTGCGGCTTCAGCTCGTCCGCGTCGGTGGCGACGCAGTCCGCGAGGTACTTCCGCGTCTCCGCCAGCACCTCGGGCCTCTCGGGCCGCGAACTGAGCGCCACCAGCGAGTACCCGAGCCGCGCGGTGGCGTCCGCGGCCTCGCGGGTGACCGACTTGCCCTGGTGCATGAGGAGCACCACGGCTCTCTCCACGCGGTCCACCTCCCCGGTCTGACTCGGCCCGGGACACACCCCGCCGAACCTGCTTCGCCAGTGTTGCGTACCGCCGAGCCGGCCGGGAATGGGCCGAAAGTCCCGGGGACTTTCGGCCTATGCCCCACCCCGGTGCCCCGCTGGCATGCTGGAAGCCGCCGCTGGGCGCCGGATCAGAGCAGACGGGGGGCGTGCCTCTATGGTTCTCGTCAAGGTATGCGGGCGCGTTCGTGCTTCTGGTCCTTGTTCAGGGCGGTGTCCCAGGGTGGCACAGTGGGATTTTTCGGGGTGACCGCTCGCAGTGCAGGTTGGGGCCTTGTGCTGACGAGGCTGTCCCCTGGCGCGGCTACGCTGCTGGAGCTTGATCCATCTGTCCCGTGTGAGCGGCTCGGGACTGTTGGGGACGTCGCGGCGCGGGTTCGCGAGGTCGAGCCGGAGGCGGAGCTGTCTGATCCGTCTCACGGCTGGATCCGGTTCTCGACCTGGTCGATCGAGCCGGCTATCGGCCAACAGGATCCGGTGGAGTGGATCCGGCTGTTCGTGCGCAGTAGCGGTGATGACGTTGTTGGGCGCATCGTGCGTCTGGCTGACGCACTCGGCTGCGTGGTGTTCGATGACGGCGAGCTCGAGTCTGTCTGGGATGCGGAGGATGTAGGGCTCTGGCACGCCTATCAGCGGGCGTGCGAAGAGGAGGACGCTTCGCACGCTGGTTGACGCCGCTACTTATGCAACGGGTGGTGTCAGGCTGGTATCTGGTAGAGCGCCCCGTTTCTGATCATGGCGTAGAGGACGTCGCAGCGGCGCCGGGCCAGGCACAGCAGCGCTTGGCTGTGCCGCTTGCCCTCGCTGATCTTCCGCTCGTAGTAGGCGCGGGAAGGCGGGTGTGAGAGCGAGGCGAAGGCGGACAGGAACAGGGCCCGTTTCAGTGCCCTGTTTCCGCGCATGGCGGGTGTTTCGCCCTTGATGGAGCTGCCGGAGCGGCGGGTCACGGGCGCGAGTCCGGCATAAGCGGCCAGGTGCGCGGCCGACGGGAAGGCGGTGGCGTCGCCGATCTCGGCGAGGATGCGGGCTCCGGTCTGACTCCGATGCCGGGCATCGGTGAAGATCACGAAAGCCGCCCGCCGGGCCGCGACCGACACTACAATTCGACCATGCCAAGTTTTCCTGAGGGCAACTTCACCATCGTCAACAACGAGACTGGCCGCTGTGTGCGTGCGCTTCTCGGCAAGACCGTCGACCCTGGTCTGGACGGAGGTCGTCATGCATAAGTTGGTGGTCCTGTATTCCAAGCCCGCCGACCCTGACCACTTCCGCGACTACTACGTGACCAACCACCTTCCGCTGATCATGAATTGGCCCGGCCTGCTTGCGTGGCGCTACAGCTTCGACGTGGCGGCGCCCACGGGAGAAGCGCCGTATTTCGCGGTCTTCGAAGGCGACTTCGCTGACGCCGCCGCCATGGCCGCGGCGCGGGCGTCGCCGCACGGCCAGCGGGTGGCCGCCGATGCCGCCAACTACGCCACCGGCGGTGCGGTCGTCATCCACTATCCGGTGCAGGACGGCACCGGCTGAGGCACGCCGGTACGCTCCGGGACGCGTTCGGTCGGCCGTTGCGGCCAGGTCCGGCTATCGGCGGACGCCGTTCGCTGTTGCCGGTTCGTTGAGCGTCAAACGCAGGGCTCCAACACGCGAGGGTCCGAGTGGCCGCTCGCAGAAATGACCAGTTGTGCGAGTTCTGCGAGACTCCCGGATCGCGTCCGGTTCATCCGGGTCTCCGTTCGCAGAAGTGTCTCTCAGAACTCCGGCGTTCTGAGAGACACTTCTGCACGACTTTCGCCATGGATCTGACACCCGATCAGGCCGCGGACGCAGTCGAGCGCAACGCCTGCCCGAAGTGCGAGGCCCCGGCGGGCAGCCCGTGCTGTTATCGGTGTGGTTCAGCTCGTCGATCATCATGAACAGCGCGTCCTCGGACGGGTCGTCGATGCCGTCGCCGTTCTCGCTCTCGGCTCGGTAGTACGAGGCGGGCATCGCTCTTCCCCCATGCTGTGGTGACGGACGGGCGGCGCGTTGCCCGAACTCCTCGCGCAGGCGTCGAAGCTCGGCGATCAGAACACGGGGATCATCGACGGTCATAGCGGAGCATTGTGCTCTCACAGGCGCGCTCGGCGTCGGCGTTCTCTGCGATCCCCGGCTGCGTGTCTTGGACCGCCGCCGCGGCCCGTCCGACCTCCCGGTATCCGCCCCGCGATCTTTCGCCTTGTAGAGCTGCCCGTGCTCGTGCCCTGCCACCGCGTAGTGCGCTCCGACGGGACTGCCGGAGGCTACGTCGGCGGCGCGGAGGCCAAGCGCATCCTGCTTGACCCGGAAGGCGCGACGGCGGGCGGGCGCGGCGCGGGCTCCACCGGCTGACGCGGCGGGGGAGCCCGCCCGCAGCGTTATACATGTCCAGGCTGCGGTGCGGGCGATGCCTGCCCGGTCGCGGGCGGAGTCTTGCCGCCACCGCGCTCGCCGCGGCCGTGCGCTTCCTGATTCCGTACGGGCTGCCGTAGCTGGAGCGCCGCTTCCCGGACGGCGCCCGGCCCGACGGCGAGGCTCACTCCCAACTGGCGGGCGCGCATCGGGACCGCACCGGGGGCGTGCGGAGTATCGCGTCTCTGGTCAGTCCCCGGTGCGGGCGAGGACGGCGGCGCCGACGGCTCCGGCCAGGTCGCCGAGGCGGGCCGGGAGGACGGGTGGTGTCCATCGGTAGGGCGCGTTGCGCTCGATCCCGGCCTGCATGGCGTGAGCGTACAGGTCGAGGTACTGCGCGCCGGAGCCTCCGAGGACGACGCGGTCCGGGCGGAAGAGGGTCAGCAGCGTGCCGAGGCCGGCGGCGACCTGGCGTCCGTAGCGCTCGAATATCCGGGCCGCCTGCGTGTCGCCGCGGCGGGCGGCGTCGGCTGCGCTCGTCGGGTCCGATCCGGTCATCGCTTCCAGGGCGGTGCGCGAAGCCGCCTGTTCCCAGCAGCTGGGCAGGCCGCAGTAGCAGGGTGTTGGGGCGTCGGGCACCGCGATGTGCCCGGCTTCGGGATGGGAGCCGTCACCGGCGCGCAAAAGGCGGCCGTCGGTGATCACCGCTACGCCGATGCCTGTGCCGAGGGTGACGGTCACGCTGCTGCGGCTGCCGTACCCGGCCCCGTGGGTGTGCTCGCCGATCGCGGCGGCCGCGGCGTCGTTCTCGATCACGCACCGCAGCCCGAGCGTGTCCAGGACGGCCGCACGCAGGTCGAGGCCGGTGAACGCGGGCAGGGTGGCCGGATTGTCGATGATGCCGCCGGCGGTCACCGGGCCACTGGCCCCGATCCCGACTCCGCTGACCTCGGCGCCCACGCTCGCGCGCACGGCCTCGGCGGCCGTGCTGATCGCGGCGAGCAGTTGGCCGACCGGCTCGGGGGGTGAGTGCCGGGCAGTGCGGAAGCTCGCCTGGTGCAGGATGGTTCCGTCGGGGTCGAGGGCGAGTACGCGGGTGCCGGTCCCGCCCAGGTCGACGCCGATGCTCGCCTGGGGCCCGGGTCCTGGCCGGGGCTGCGGGCGGGGTGACGGGTCTGTGGTCACAGCGCCGTGGTGATCTTGCTGCCGTAGGCGAACGCGCCGGGGGTGATGCCGCGGGCGCGGGCGATCGCGACGGTCAGGTGCTGGGCGACCAGGGCGCCGTGGGTGAGTTGCGCGGTCAGCCCGGCGTCGGGCGGGGGCAGGTGCACGGTGGCGCCGGGCAGGTCGAGGCCCGCCGCGGCGACGACGGTGGATCCGGCTGCCAGCAGGTCGGCGCCGATCCGGGCCAGTTGCCGGTTGGCGGCCGGATCCGCGGCGCCGTGGAGCACGGCGGTCAGTCCGGGGCCGGCGAGTTCGAAGGGCCCGTGGCGGAACTGGCCGCCGACGTAGCCCTCGGCCGGGATCTTCGCGCCTTCCTTGGTGATCAGCCCGGCGTACAGGGCGGTGGCCCCGTGGTCGCCGAATCCGATGTAGGCCAGGCGCGGGTTGTCGGCGTGCAGGAGGCCGGCGGCGATCGGGGCGAGCGCGTCGGCTCCGTCGAACTGCTCGAGAGCTGCGATGGCCGCGGAGATCTCGTCGCCGGGCTGGTGCAGGAGCGTGGCGGCGAGCCGGTCGTGTGCGGCCAGGGTGTTGATGTAGCTCTTGGTGCTCACGGTCGCCTCGCTGCCGCTGTGCAGGGCGATCACCCGGTGCGCGGCCTTGGCGAGCGGGCTGGTCTCGTCGTTGGTGATCGCGGTGAGCGAGGCGGGCCGCACGCCGGACTCCAGTAGCGCGACGATCTCGCCGCTGGCGCCGGACTGGGACGTCGCGATCAGCAGGGTCTTGTCGTTGACCAGGTGCGGTGCGTCGAGCAGTTGGCCGGCGTCGACCCACCACGCGGGCAGGCCGTGCTCGACCAGGCGCCGCCAGGTGGGCAGGGCGGCGAAGTGGGAGGAGCCCATGCCGGTCAGCACGATCCGCTCGTACGGCGGCGCGGGTGGTGCGGCCGGTTCCCGGGCGGTGGTCGAGGCGGCGAAGGCGCGCAGGGCGTCGGCCTGGTCGGCGATGTCGTGTTCGAAGCCGGTGGTGCTCAACGGTCGTTCTCCTTGGGTGGGGCTGGTCTCTGGCGCCGTCACAGGGCGGAGGGTGTGGCGGCGGCCTGGGCCGGGTCGAGTCCGAGCAGGCCGGCGGCGATCCGGGCGCCGATCATCGCGGTGGGCAGGTTGATGTTGCCGCGGGTGATCTCGGGCATGATCGAGGCGTCGGCGACGTAGAGGCCGTTGACGCCGTGCACCGCGCCGTCGGCTCCGACGACGGCTGACGGGTCGTGGGCCGGGCCCATCTTGCAGGTGCCGGCCGGGTGGCAGTAGCTGACGATCTCGGCCAGGGCGTCGCGTCCGGGCCGGTGCTCGGGCCCGAGGATGTCGGCGAGCTCGCGGTCGGCCGCGATCTCGCTCAGCAGGGCGAGGGCCTCGCCGAGCACGGCGCGGTCGTGGCCCTCGGGGTCGGTGCCGTAGCGGTGGTCGACGCTCGGGTTCGCGTGCGGGTCGGTGCCGGTGATCGCGACCAGGCCCTGGGAGGTCGCGCGCATCGCCCCGCCGTACAGGCTGATCGGGGGCAGGCCGGGGTGGCCGCTGTTGGCGCCGGCGACCATGAACACGTGGACGTCGTACGGGCCGTTGTCGCAGCGGCTGGAGCGGGCGCGTCCGACGGTCTGCTCGTCCGGGTTCCACGCCGTGGCGGCCAGTGCGTCCAGCAGTCCGGGGCGGCCGAGGAAGTCGAGTTCGACGCAGGCGTGGTCGAGCAGGTTGCCCCCGACGCCCGGCAGGTCGGCGGCGACCTCGATGCCCAGGGGGCGCAGCAGGCCGGCCGGGCCGAGGCCGGAGCGCTGCAGCAGCGCGGGAGAGTGGTAGGCGCCGGCGGCCACGACGATGCGCCGCGCCCGGATGATCGCGACCCGCCCGTCGGGGCCGGTGACTTCGACGCCGACCGCGACGCCGTGCTCGATCATGATCCGGCGCGCGTGCACGTGTCCTGCGATGCGCAGGTTCGGCCTGGCGCGCACCGGGTCGAGGAACGCGAACGCCGCGTTCCAGCGCGTGCCGTCGACGATGTTGACCGGCATCGGCCCGATCCCGACCCCGGCTTCGAGCTCGTCGAGGTCGTCGGCGAACGGCAGTCCGGCGCGCACCCCGGCTCGGACGAACCCGGCCTGGGCGACGGTGAGTTCGTCCATGCGGTAGCGGCGCGCCCGCAGGCCGCGGTGGGCCCAGTCAAGCAGCGGCTCGACGGTCTCGGCCCGCCAGCCGGGGTTTCCCGCGGCGGCCCAGCCGTCGTAGTCGGCGCGGGCGCCGCGCGAGACGGTGCACCCGTTGTGCGCCGAGCAGCCCCCTACGATGCGCGCCCTCGGCAGATCAAGGCTCTGCGGTCGGGCGGAGACGAGCCCCCAGTCGTGCGAGAGCGGGATTGACTTGGCGTCGAGCATGTCGCTCGGCCACCCGGCGGCGCCGTACGGTCCGTAGTCGGGTCCGGCGTCGATCAGCAGCACCGATTCGCCGCTGTGCGCGGCCAGGACGCCGGTCAGGGCGGCGCCGCCGGTGCCCGCTCCGACCACCAGGGTCTCGACGTGTTCGGGCAGTTCTGGCTCGGTCACGGGGGTGCCTCCTTCGCGGGGTGACGGGGGGTCAGGCGATGGTCACGACGGCGGCCGCCGCGAGCATCTCGCGGTGCTCGGCGGCCAGGTGCGCGTCGGTGATGAACAGGTCCGCGGCCTCCAGGCCGGCGATGCGCGCGAAGGCGACGTTGCCGAACTTGGAGGAGTCGCAGGCCACCAGGCAGCGGCCGGAGGAGGCGAGGGCGGCGCGTTTGACGGCGGCGTCCTCGATGTTCCACTCGGTCAGTCCGGCGGACGCCTCGATGGCCGAGACGGTCATGACGTAGGTGTCGAAGCGGTGGTCGGCGAGCGTGCGTTCGGCCGCGGGGCCGGTCAGCGACAGCTCGCCGGGGCGGATCACCCCGCCGGGTACCATCACCCGGGTTGCGGGCGAGCCGGAGAGGATCTCGGCGACCCGCATGTTCAGCGCGCACACGGTCAGGTTGCGCCCGACCAGGGCCTCGGCGATCGCGGTGCCGGTACTGCCGCCGTCGAGCACGAGGGTCTGCCCGTCGACCAGCTGCCGGGCGACCTCGGCGGCGATGGCCTTCTTCGCCTCGAGGTTGGTCCTGGCCCGCAGGGCGAACGGCGGCTCGAAGCTGCCGGACGCGGTGCGGGTGGCCCCGCCGTGCGTGCGCCGGAGCAGTCCGTCCTCCTCGAGCTGCGCGAGGTCGCGGCGGACGGTCATGTCCGACACCGACATCCGCGTGCTCAGATCGCTGATGCTCACGTTCCCGCGGGCCTCGAGCAGCTGCAGGATCTGTTGCTGGCGTTCCTGGGCTTGCACCGGTTCCTCCTGTGATCGGTGTGCGGGGCGGGTTCTAGTCGAGCTCCGGCAGTTCGCCCGCGTGCGCCATCCATTGCCGGCGGCCCGGGCGCAGATTGCGGCCGAACAGGATGATCGCACCCAGCAGCAGGTATCCGGCGGCGATCGCCGGGGCGTAGTCAACCGGCGAGGCCGGCAGCGGCACGATGCTCTTGTATCCGATCACGATCAGCGCGGCGGTGGAGATCACCGGCGCGACCACGAGTGTCAGGATCCTGAACTCGTCGCGGTGCTTGTCGCGGAAGAACTTGAACGCGGCGACGTTCATCAGGATGAAGATCGGGATGTAGACGAACGTGCCCGTGGTGCCGAGCAGGTTGAACAGGTTGTAGGGGCCGAGCGGCAGGCCGACGGCCAGCGCGATGGTGACCGCGATTCCGGTCTGCAGCAGCACGGCCGTGACGGGGGTGCCGTGCTTGCGGCTGGTCGCGGCCAGCGGCGCGGGCAGCGCCCCGGTGCGCGCCATGCCGAAGATGGTCCGGGTGGAGCTCGTGGTGCACGCGATGCACACGCCGAGCCCCGAGTTGACCAGCGCGATCAGGACGATGAGAGAGCCGCCGCTCCACAGCCGGTCGGCAAGCACGAACGCGGGCGCGGTGGGCGAGTTCGCGAGCGCGGTGAGGTTGTCGGTGCCCCAGCCGGTCTGCAGCCCCCAGGCGCAGAACACGTAGAACGCCCCGATCAGGATGAGCGAGCCGGCGATGGCGAGGGGCACGAGACGCTTCGGGTCGCGGGACTCCTCGCCCACCGCCGCGGCGGACTCGAACCCGGTGAACGCGAAGATCGAGAGCACGATCGCGAGGAAGAAGCCCGAGGACGAGCCGATGGAGCCGGGGTTGAAGCCGGAGGCGTTGACGCCGCCGGGGCCGGGATTGAACACGCCGGTCAGCGCGAGCCCGAGCCCGACGCAGATCTCGAACAGCGACATCGTGACCAGGAACCGCACCGAGATGACGATGCCCCGGTACCCGCAGGCCAGGCAGACCGCGAAGATCGCCAGCGCGTACGCCCACCACGGCAGGCCGAAGCCGTACTTCGCGTCGAGCTCGTCGTGCAGCACCGCGCCGGTGAACGCGGCGAGAGCCGCCGGGACGATCGTCACCATGATCGCGTAGAGCCAGCCGGTCATGAACCCCCAGCGCGGGCCGATGCCCTGGGAGACGTAGGTGTAGAACCCGCCGGCCGACGGCAGGTGGCGGGCCAGCGCCGTCATCGGCACCGCGATCACCAGGCAGATCGCGAACGCCGCCAGGTAGGTCAGCGGCGCCGCCTTCCCGGCCTGGCCGGTGTTGAACGCGATCGTGTAGAAGATGCCGAGCGTCGGGGAGATCTGCGCGACCGACTGCATCAGTACACCGGCCAGGCCGATCGACCCTCTGCGCAGCTCGCTGTGCACCACGCCCATCGCCTCGTCACCGCGTGGCGCGGCCTGGGCGGAGGGCTGGGACGGATCCGTGACTGCCATTGGAAGAACCTCCACGACTGCGGGGGAGTGAGGCGAGGGGCCCAAGCGGACGACCCGAACACCAGTCGTGTTGAGTTTCACATTCTAAATGTTCGATGTCAACGCTTCTGTTCAGCAATATGTTCACGTCGAGAGTCGAGAGCTCCACGCTCGCGTACGCCGCGGCCCGGGCGGGAGGCGACGGACTTCTCGGCGACCGCCGGGCCGGGGATGGCGCCGGGCGAGCCCGCCGCCGGCGGTAGAAGACCTCGGCCGTCGTTCCGCGGCACAGGGCGGTTAGGACTTGGTCGGGTAGAGCGCGCCGTCTGCGGTAAACCAGCAGATGCGCTCGCCGCCCAGGGTGTCCTCGACCATCCAGGCCAGCCGCTCGCGTCCGCCGACGGTGACGTCGAAAGGGTCGATCGGCAGTTCCCGGACAACACCGGAGACGGACCGCACTGCCGCCACGGGCTCGCCTCCGACCAGCAGCACGGCGGGCTGATCGAAGGCGCGCGTCACGCGGTGCGCAAGGGCCGGCGCCTCGGGCGGGGCAGTGAGCTCACCGCCCTGAAGCAGGTCCAAGACCTTGCAGCGCCGGCCGTCCGGTGTCTCGATCTCGAGCTCTTGGTTGAGGGCGCGAAGCTGCGATCCGGTAGCCGGCAGGGCCGTTGCGTCAACGTGCAGTTCGCTGAGCCGGGCGACCTTGCTACGTACTGACTGCTGCACTCCCATGAGGCGTCCTTCGACGTCTCGGTCGTGCGGCTCACGCAGCTCCGGGATCACGATGCCGTAGGTGTCCGCGACGCTCCCGGCACCCGACTGGTACCCCGCCGTGGTGACCATGACCCCCGTGGTGGGCATCGCCGGATCCGCGATGTCCTCGATCATCGCCTTCACGTCGTGCTCGAGCCGCGTGGTGGTCACCGGCGCCCGCCGCGTAATGCGCTCAGTCAATGGCATTCGTATTCGCACTGGTCAGTGCCATGGTGACAGAGCTCTGTCGGGACTTCTCGTCCATTACTACTCGGGGGTCGACTCGCAGCCACGCCGAGCGGGCGTCCATCAGGCCGCGCCAGGCATCCGGCAGCTCGTCCGGGTCCAGGCCGCCTCAACAGTCGTCGCCCGGCCCATCGCCAGGTTTGTCTAGATCGGCGGAGCCTGGTACATATCCTGCTGACCACGCCCCCACAACGCCCGTCGTGCCGCGGAGTCGGTGCCCGACGTTTCGACCCGACCCGACACGATGCCCGAGGAGTCATGAACCATACGCCAGCCAGCGATGCCGTCGTCCCTTTCGCGTTCGGCATCATATTTGCCGGATTCGGGCTCTGGAGGATGGTGGGCCAGAGCCGGTTTCGCCGCAGGGCCATTGCGACGGCCGGAACGATCGTCGGGCACCAGGTGGCATCCCGGAGCGCCGACAGCACGACGTACTACAGCATCGTCGAGTTCATAGTCCAGGACGGCACGGTCACCCGCGGCCGAACCCGCAGCGCGTCGAGCCCGCCGGCCGGCCGGGTGGGGTCCGCCGCCACCGTGTACTACAACCCGGCCAAGCCGGCCGAGATCGATATCGCCACCCGCCGCGCGCCCGTACTCACCATGTTGAACGTGATCCCGATCCTCGTCGGCCTTGCGCTCCTGATAGCCGGAGTCTTGGTTTTGACGGGTCAGATCAGCCTCACACAAGAGAGTTCCCCGGCGGATCTCGTAGAACTTCGAAGGTGGTGGTCCCCCACCTGACCTCCACGAAGTGGTACCTCGGGTGGAACAACCAAGGTCACCCAGTTACACGAGGGACCGTCACGCTGCCGAGCGGGCGGGTCGACCCGAGGGCCGAGACCGCCGGGGAACCAACGGGATGTCGCACATGACTGCAGTGCCCGGAGGACGCTCCGGGGGCCGGGGATCGGTACGGAAGTTGGCGCGCCGAGGGCGCCGGGGCACCGGCAAGGATGGAAACCGCCGTCCGGGCCGAAGGTGATGCTGATGGCAGCGGTCGCCGGACGGAGCTACGGGGCCGGCGATGCCACGCTCAGTCAGGGGCGCAGTAGATGCCGGACCCGGGCGGCCTCGCGGGTGAGGTGGTCGCGCTCCGGGATGCTGGTGGCGGCGCGGGAGGCTTCGGCGTACAGATCGGCGGCTTGCTCGAGGTGGCCGGCGCGTTCGTGGAGGTATGCCGCGGCCGCGGTGTAACGGGGCACGTCGGAGGGCACGTCGGCCAGCGCGGTCAGACCGGACTGTGGGCCGTCGGCTTCCCCGAGCGCGACTGCGCGGTTGAGCCGCACGACCGGGCTGGCGGTGAGGAGCAGCAGTTCGTCGTACCACTCGACGATTTGCGCCCAGTCCGTCTCGGCGGTGCTCGGGGCGTCCGCGTGCAGTGCGGCGATCGCGGCCTGCGCTTGGTACTCGCCCAGCCGGTCGCGGGCCAGCGCGGTCTGCAGGATTGCCACGCCCTCGGTGATCAGGCGAGTGTCCCAGCGCGAGCGGTCTTGCTCGGCGAGCGGCACTAGGCGACCTCCCGGGCCGCTGCGGGACGCGCGGCGCGCGTGGTGGAGCAGCATGAGCGCGAGCAGCCCCGCGACTTCGGGCTCGTCGGTCAACGTGGCGAGTTGGCGGGTAAGGCGGATCGCTTCGGCCGCCAGGTCGAGGTCGCCGCTGTACCCCTCGTTGAAGACGAGGTAGAGCACGCGCAGTACCGTCCAGAGGTCACCGGGCTGTTCGAAGCCCAGCCCCGCGATCCGGCGCTTCGCCCGACTGATCCGCTGCGCCATGGTCGCCTCGGGGACGAGGTATGCCGTCGCGATCTGCCGGGTGGTCAGCCCGCCTACCGCCCGCAGCGTCAGCGCGACGGCCGAGGCCGAGGGCAGGGCGGGGTGCGCGCACAGGAAGTAGATCCGCAGCGTGTCGTCGGTGGCGGGCGCCGGACCGGCTGGCGGCTCGACCTGCACGGCGAGTTCCCGCCCCTGCCGCGACGCCTCGGCGCGGGCGGCGTCGAGGAACTTGCGCCACGCGACGGCGACGAGCCATGCCTTCGGGTCACGCGGCGGATCCTCGGGCCACGTATCCAGCGCCCGGATCAGGGCCTCCTGCACGGCGTCCTCGGCCGAGGCGAAGTCGGCTCCACGCCGAACGAGGACACCGATCACCACGGGCACCAGCTCCCGCAGCAGCGCTTCGTTCACTCCGTGACCGTCGCGGAGCACCCGCCGTAGAACGGCCGGACCTCGAGCCACTCGTGGATCGGGCCGCCGCCGGGCCCGGGAGCCGACGACAGCTCCGCGGCCAGCTCGACCGCGCGATCCCAGGACTCCACGTCGATGACGTACCAGCCGGCGATCAGGTCCTTGGTCTCGGCGAACGGGCCATCGGTCACCGGCGGACGCCCCTCGCCATCGGACCGCACGAACGTCCCGCCGGGCGCCAGTCCCTGGGTCTCGACGAACTCACCCGTCTCCTCCAGGCGGGCCGCGAAATCGCGCATGAACTGCACGTGCGCGTCGACCTCCGCAGGCGTCCACTGGTCCATCGGCGCGTAGTCGACGGCGGGGGTCGGGCCGCCGCGGTAGTGCTTCAACAGCAGGTACTTCACGGATCTTCTCCTTATCTCGTGGGCAGTTCGTAGGCACTTCGCGGGCGCGTGGTCAGCCGCGCTGGCGTTCGGCTTGTTGACGGACGAGCTCCTCGATCGCGCTGGGGAGGGTCGTGTCGAAGTCGATCAGTTTCGCCCAGGTCGGGACGACGACGATCCGGACCATGCCGTCGTACAGCGAGCGGACCCCGGCCTCCCACTCGACCCGCTGCTCGGCCGTCATCTTGTAGGAGCCGTTGATCTGGAGGTACTCGTCCGGGATGCCGTCGACGACGTCCAGTTCCGCCCGACCGCGGATCAGCAGGATCTTCGGCGGGTGCACCTCGGTGTCGATCGTCAGGGCGACGGCCGGATTGTGGCGCAGGGCCGGAAGCTTCGGAGCGTTCTTCGTCGTACACATGACGATCTCGGTGCCGTTCCAGGTGAACGCGATCGGAACCGCACGCGGCGTCCCGTCCTTGGCGACGTACGCCAGGCGGGTCAGGTCGCGGGCCAGCAACTCCTGGCTGATCGGACGGTTCAGCACCTCGGCGATCTCACTCGGCTGCACGGTGGCGCCTCCTCCTTGCTCCGGTGGCCCGTTGTGGCCGCTCGTACCCCTGGGACGGAGCCGGCGCCACATTCTCGACACCGTACGCGCCGATCTCCAGAATTTATTTCTCTGGCAGGCTCGGCGTCGTGATCGATGAATTCGCGAAGCAGTATCTGCATGACGAGCTGCGGTGGATGCGCGAGGCGCTGCTGTGGAAGCTCGACGGGGTCTCGGAGTACGACGTCCGTCGGCCGTTGACCGTCAGCGGGACGAACCTGCTCGGGCTGGTCAAGCACGTGGCGTACTCGGGGGCGAGGTACTTCGGTGAGGTGTTCGACCGGCCGTTCCCGGACACCGTGCCGCGGTGGGACGAGGAGGCGGCGTGGCGCAACGAGCACTGGGCCATGGAGCACGAGAGCCGCGAGGAGGTGGTCGGGTTGTATCGGCGGGTGTGGGAGCACGCGGACGCGACGATCGGGGCGCTCGCCGTCGATGCGCCGGGGCGGGTGCCGTGGTGGCCGGAGCCGGGCGTGAAGCTGTTCAACGTGATGATCCACATGCTCGGTGAGACGACGCGGCACGCGGGACACGCCGACATCCTGCGCGAGCAGCTCGACGGCACAGTCGGCTCGGACTCGAACAGCGCCGCGAGGTACGACGAGGGCGACGAGGCGGTGCGGGCGCGGCGCGCGAAGATCGAGCGGGCGGCGAGGGCGTGGTCGCAGTCCGAGCCATCACAGCCAGGACCGTCGCAGCCCGGACGGTCGTCGCCCGGCCCCGCGCAGCCGTAGCCGCAGTCGAGCGGTAGCCCCAGTCATAACTCATAGTCCGGACGCGAAGATCGCGCGCCCGCGGTCGCGTGCGATGCTGCACCTCATGCGAATATCCGCGCGATCACGCGAGCCGGGTGCGCTCTCGCGGCCCACGGCGCTGCTGGTGGCCGGCGCCATGTTCATGGAGTTGCTCGACGGCACGGCGCTGACCACGGCCGCGCCGCGGGTGGCCTCGGCGTTCGGCGTGTCGTCGGTGGCGATGGCGGTGCCGATCAGCGCGTATCTCGTGACGGTGGCCGCGTTCATTCCGGTCGGCGGCTGGGCGGTCGACCGGTTCGGCGGGCGGCGTACGTTCGCGGTGGCGGTGATCCTGTTCACCGCGGCCTCGGCGGTGTGCGCGCTCGCTCCGTCGCTGGCGGCGCTGAACGCGGCGCGCGTCGCGCAGGGTGTGGGCGGCGCGCTGATGGTTCCGGTCGGACGGCTCGTCGTGCTGCGCGGGGTGCGGCGCGAGGAGGTGATCCGCGCGGTCGCGTTCCTGACCTGGCCGGCGTTGGCGGCGCCGCTGCTCGGGCCGGTGGTCGGCGGCCTGCTGGCCACCTACGCGTCCTGGCGGTGGATCTTCCTGCTCAACGTGCCGCTTGGCGCGATCGCGCTGTGCCTGGTGCGGGCGATCCCGGCCGAGCGCGGGCCGGTGCGGCGCCTGGACGTGCGCGGATGGTGGTCGAGTGCCGCCTGCCTGGGGAGTCTGACCGCCGCGGCGTCGATCGTGGCGATCCCCGGTTCGGATCCGGTGGCGGCGGCCGGCTGCCTGCTCGTCGCGATCGTCACCGGCACGCTCGCCGTCCGGCGTCTGCGCACGGCCGCGGAGCCGCTGCTGCGGCTGGACGCGCTGCGCATCCGCAGCTTCCGGTTCGCGCACGCGGGCGGCTCGGTGTTCCGGATCTCGATCAACGCGGTCGCGTTCCTCGTGCCGCTGCTGTTCGTGGACGCGTTCGGATGGACCCCGGCGCGCGCGGGCGAGGCGCTGGCCGCGCTGTTCGCCGGGAATCTCGGGATCAAGCCCGCGACCACGCCCCTGCTGCGGCGGCTGGGTTTTCGCACCGTCGTCCTGGGCGCGGTCCTCGGATCGGTCGTCACGACGGCGCTGATCGCCGCGCTGCGCTCGGACACGCCGATCGTGCTCACGGTGGCGCTGCTGGTGGCGAGCGGGGCGTTTCGCTCCATCGGGTTCACCGGCTACAACACCGTCGCGTTCGCCGACGTCGACGCCGCGGAACTGGCCGACGCCAACACGCTTTCCTCCGCGATCCAGCAGCTCGCCATCGGGCTCGGAGCCGCCGGCGGAGCCCTCGCGCTGCGGTTCTCCCTCGCGCTCGGCGTACGCGACGACTATCAGGGCGCGTTCATCGTCGTGGCCGCCGCGCTGCTGATCCCGGCGGTGGAGGCGTCGCTGCTGCCGCGGGACGTCGGCAGCACTCTCACGGCTTAACGTACTGACGCAATACCGTCCCTTCGGGTGATCTGCGAGCGTGACGCGCCGTTCAGGGCTTGATTGTCGCCCGCCCGGAGTTACCGTCCGGATCAAGAGTCGATGATCGAGCGGATGAGGCGACGGCAGATGAGAACGCACAGGCCAAGGCGTGCGCGCCGACCGCAGATCGCCGCGTGCGCGACGATCGTCGGTGCGTTCGCGGTCGTGGCCGCCTCGCTGTTCTTCCTGCCGTCGCAGGGCGCGAACGCCGAGCCGACGACGCTGTGCGGCGGGCAGCAGGCTTCGGTGGCCGGCGGCGCGTACATCGTGCAGAACGACGAGTACAACTCCGGCGCGAACGAGTGCGTGACGACGGACGGCGCCGCGGATTTCGCGGTGGCGACCTCGGACATGGCGAATCCGCCGGGCGCCCCGGGCGGGTATCCGTCGATCTACCAGGGCTGCCACTGGGGTTCGTGCTCGATGGGGGCGCTCGGCGCGAACCCGATCCAGGTCGCGAACCTGACGCCCGGTGAGGTGACGACGAGTTGGACCACGACGCAGCCGACCGGCGCCGGAAACATGTACGACGTCGCGTACGACATCTGGTTCAACCATGCCGCGACCACGCGCGGGGCGCCGGACTGCGCGGAGGTGATGGTCTGGCTGGGCCATCAGGGCTCGCTGCAGCCCTACGGGACGACCGTCGCGACGAGGGTGAGCCTGGACGGCACCAGCTACACGGTGTGGGAGGGCGTGCAGACCACGGAGCCGACGATCAGCTACGAGCTGACGAGCCCGGCGACGTCGGTGACCGGCCTGGACCTGTATCCGATCGCGCGTGACGCGGTCAGCCGCGGGTACATCTCGGACTCGTGCTATCTGATCGCCGTCGAGGCGGGCTTCGAGCTGTGGCAGGGCGGGGTCGGGCTGGCGACGAGCTCGTTCTCGGTCCAGGTGGGCAGCAACGGCACCGGCTCGCCGTCGCCGAGCCCCACGACGACGCCGACACCGACGCCGACCACGTCACCGAGCCCGACGGGCACGCCTACCGCTACCGGGACGCCGACGGGCACCGGAACCCCGACGCCCTCGCCCACGCTGACACCGACACCGACCAGCCCCACGCCAACGAGTCCGACGAGCCCGACGCCGACCGCGAAACCGTCGCCGACCCCCTCCCCGACCAGCACCCCGACGCCGCCACCGCCGCCCACTCCCGCGCCGTCGCGCACACCCTCGCCAGCGCCGCCGCCAAGACCGTTAAGCTCGACGGTGTGACTCCTCGCAGCGGCGCGGTGCGGCCGGATCCGACGGCCGACATCGACGGATACCTGGCCCGGCTCGGACTGGAGCGGCCCGCGCTGCCGGACCTCGCGTGGCTGTTCGCGGCGCACCGGGCGCATATGGAGCGCATCCCGTACGAGAACCTCGAGATCCAGCTCGAGCGCGCGACGAGCGTGGATCCGGCGGAGGCGATCGCGCGGATCGCGCGCGGGCGCGGCGGGTACTGCTTTCACATGAACGGCGCGCTCGGCACGCTGCTGGCCACGCTCGGCTACGACGTGACGCGGCATCTCGGCGAGGTGCGCGGCGCCGAGCGCGACCAGGCTTCGACCGACCTGACGATCAATCACCAGGTGCTGACCGTGCTGTGCGAGGGCGAGACCTGGTTCGTGGACTGCGGGCTCGGGGACGCGCCGTACGAGCCGATGGTGCTGCGCGCGGGCACCGTGGCGACGCAGGGGGCGTTCACGTACGGTTTCGAGCCGTGGGCCGGGCGCCCGGGCGGATGGCGGTTCGTGCACGACCCGAATCAGGAGTCGTTCGTCTCGATGGTCTTCGCGCCGGAGCCGGTCGGGGTCGCCGCGTTCGCCGCCGCGCACCACCGGCTGTCCACGTCGCCGGACTCGAATTTCGTGCGTGCGGCGGTCGCCAGTCGCCGCGACGCGCGCGGTACGGACATCGTCCGCGGCCGAGTGCTCTACCGCGTCGACGGCGACGGGGTGACGAAGCAGACCATCGACACCCCCGACAGCTGGTACGAACTGCTCGCGGACGTCTTCGGCCTGCACCTGTCCGACGTGGACGCGGCCGAGCGCGCGGTGCTGTGGAAGCGGGTCTCCGCGGCGCACGAGGAGTGGCTCGCCGAGCGCGCCGCCGCCAGATAACCAGTCGACCAAGCCGTCAATCGCAGTCGCTGCGATCGCCCTCTCAGGCCGGGCGCGGGTAGAGGACGTCGTAGCCGACGAACTCGAACATGCTCACGCCGGGCTGCAGCGGCCGCGGCGTTCCCCGGTACCGGTATTCGCCGACACACAGATCCACCTCGGGGTCTTCGAGCCAGACCTCTTCGAAGCCGTACTGCTCGTGCCAGGCGCAGATCCGCGACACCATGGGCGGATTCGGTTTGCGGCCGCACGTCCAGATGGCGGTGCCGCCGGTGGCGCACAGCGCGGCGCAGGTGGCGACGGTGTTCTCGATGTCGGCCGGCAGCAGGTTGCCGTACACGCCGCAGACGAGCACCAGGTCGGCGGGCGCAAGGCCGAGGTAGTGGTCGGTGAGCGACGCGTCGCCGGTGACGACCTCGACCCGGCCGAGTCCCGCTTCGGCGGCCGCCGCCCGGGCGTGCTGGGCGTTGTCCGGCTCGAGTTCGACCAGGCGCGCGTGCACGTCGCGGCCGCGCGGGTGCCCGGCGAGAACGGGAATCAGGTCTCTGCCCTGTCCGGCGCACAGGCTGATCGCGCGCAGCGGACCGGCCGGCGCCTCGTCCAGCGCACGGCTGACGCGCTCGCGCACGGTCGCCAGACGCTGCGTGAACGCGGAGGCCGGGTCGTCGTACCGGTCGTGCCAGAGCTTCCAGTCCATGGCTCTCGAGGCTACAGGCGCACACGGCGTCGGAGGTATCGGTTAACGTCGTGGGCATGGCCGAGAACGGGACGAGCAACGCGGCGGACGGGGGCGGGCCGGGCTCCGTGCGGCTGGACGCGTGGATCTGGGCGGTGCGCCTGGCCAAGACGCGCTCGCAGGCGGCCGACGCGTGCAAGGGCGGGCATGTGCGGGTGAACGGGGAGAAGGTCAAGCCCGCGCAGCCGGTGAAGGTCGGCGACCAGGTGCGGGTGCGCCGCTCGGACGGCTGGGAGCGGATCGTGACCGTGACGAGGCTGATCTCCAAGCGGGTCGGCCCGCCGGTCGCGGCCCAGTGCTACGTCGACCAGAGCCCGCCGCCCCCGCCGCGCGAGTTCGCCGGCCCGGTCGCGATCCGGGACCGGGGCGCGGGCCGTCCCACGAAGCGGGAGCGGCGCGAGGTGGACCGGCTGCACGGGCGTTGACCCCGGTCCCGGGCGTGTTCCGGGAATAACCCGGGTCCGCGGCGTCTTCCTGCTGGCATGAGTGAGCAGAGCCTGGATGCCGTGCGGATGCCCGCGATCTATCTGAGCCACGGGGCGCCGCCGCTGGCCGACGACGCGATCTGGCCCGGCCAGCTGGCCGCCTGGTCGACCGAGCTGCCGCGGCCGCGCGCGCTCCTGATGGTCTCCGCGCACTGGGAGGACGCGCCGCTCGCGCTCGGCGCGGTCGAGACGATCCCGCTGGTCTACGACTTCTGGGGCTTCCCTGAGCACTACTACCGGGTGCGCTACCCGGCCCCGGGTGCGCCCGCCCTGGCCGCGCAGGTCCGCAAGCTGCTCACGGCCGCCGGACGCCCGGTGCAGGACGTGCCGGACCGCGGCCTGGACCACGGCGCGTATGTGCCGCTGGTCGAGATGTACCCGGAGGCCGACGTGCCGGTGCTGCAGATCTCGCTGCCGAGCCTCGACCCGGCCGAGCTGTACGAGATCGGGCGCCGGCTCGCGCCGCTGCGCGAGGAGGGCGTGCTGATCGTCGGCAGCGGCTTCTTCACCCACAACCTCAGGGCGCTGAGCCGCGACGGATCGGTCGCGTCCGTGATGAGCGAGTTCGACGCGTGGGGCAGGGAGACCCTCGCGGCCGGGGACGTCGACGCCCTGCTAGACTTCGAGCACAAGGCTCCGGCCGCGCACGCCGCCCACCCGCGCACCGAGCACTTCGCGCCGCTGTTCGTCACCCTCGGCGCCGGCGAGGCCGAGCTTTCCACCCAGCGCAGCGTCATCGACGGGTTCTGGAACGGCCTGGCCAAGCGCTCCATCCAGGTCGGATGACCCTCTCGGACACCCCCTCCCATTTCGTGTCAATAGGCTGACGCCATGACTGTTTTCAGCGTGCGCCACGCCGAATCCGACGACGACCGGGCCCTGCTCGAACGCCTCTGGCAGCTGTTCCGGCACGACATGTCCGCCTACTCGCGCCAACTCCCGCGCCCGGACGGCACGTTCCGCTCCGAGCGGCTGCGCGCGGCGTTCACCGAGCCCGACTGGGCCGCGTACCTGTTCCGGCTGCACGGGCACCCGGCCGGGTTCGCGCTCGTGCGCAACCTCACCGGCCCCGGCCCGATCGTGCTCAACTCGTACTTCCTGGTCAACGCCGCACGCCGGCAGGGTCACGGCCTTCCGGCGGCGCTCGAGGTGGTCCGCCGCCATCCCGGCGACTGGGAGGTGGCGTACCAGGACGCGAACACCGCGGCCGTGGCGTTCTGGCCTCGGGTGGCCCGGGCGGCGGGCGGGGACGGCTGGAAGCTGGAGCACCGGCCGGTCCCGGACAGGCCGGAGGTCCCGGCCGACGTGTGGATCTCCTTCACCGTCCCGCCTACTACAGTGTGACGGAATCTTCACGGTGATATGAGGGAGCCGCCCGATGACCGCCCGTCCGCCGCTCAACCGGAGCCTCGCCGAGTTCGGCACCACGATCTTCGCCGAGATGTCGCAGCTCGCGGTCGAGACCGGGTCGATCAACCTGGGCCAGGGCTTCCCGGACACCGACGGGCCCGCCTCGATCCTCGAAGCGGCGCAGCGGGCGATCGCGCAGGGCCGCGGCAACCAGTACCCGCCGGGCCCGGGCATCCCGGAGCTGCGCCGCGCGGTCGCCGAGCACCGCGCCCGCAACTACGGGCTCGACTACGACCCGGACCGCGAGGTGCTGGTGACGGCCGGGGCCACCGAGGCGATCGCGGCGGCTCTGTTCGGGCTGCTCGAACCGGGCGACGAGGTGATCGCGCTCGAGCCGTACTACGACTCGTACGCGGCGTGCATCGCGATGGCCGGCGCGCGCCGCGTGCCGGTCACCCTGCGCCCGGACGGCGACCGCTTCGGCCTGGACCTGGACGAACTGCGTGCCGCGGTGACCGACCGGACGCGGCTGATCCTGCTCAACACGCCGCACAACCCGACCGGCACGGTGCTCGGGCGCGAGCAGCTGGCCGCGATCGCGGAGCTGTGCGTGGAGCGGGACCTGTACGCGGTCACCGACGAGGTCTACGAGCACCTGGTGTTCGACGGCGGCGCGCACCTGCCGCTGGCGACGTTCCCGGGGATGCGGGAGCGTACGGTGTCGATCTCGTCGGCGGGCAAGACGTTCTCGGTGACCGGCTGGAAGGTCGGCTGGGTGTGCGCGAGCCCGGAGCTGACCTCGGCGGTGCGCGCCGCGAAGCAGTTCCTCACGTACGTCAGCTCGGGTCCGTTCCAGTACGCGGTCGCCGAGGCCCTCGCCCTGCCGCCGGAGTATTTCGCGTCGTTCACCGCGGACCTGCAGGCCAAGCGGGACCTGCTGGGCGCCGCGCTCGCGGACGCCGGGTTCGGGGTGATGCGCACGCAGGGCACGTACTTCATCACCGCGGACATCAGGCCGCTCGGCTTTACCGGGCAGCAGGGCGCGGACGGCGCGGCGTTCTGCCGCGCGCTGCCGCACCGCGCCGGGGTGGTGGCGATCCCGAGCCAGGTCTTCTACGACCACCGCGAGCAGGGCGCGCCGTACGTGCGCTTCGCGTTCTGCAAGCGGCCCGAGGTGCTCACCGACGCCGCGTCCCGTCTCAAGGCCCTCGCCGCGCGCTAGCCGAACACGGCAGCCGCGTTCGTCGCGCGTCAGCTGTGCTCTGCGAACGCGCGGGCGATCTCCTCGCCTGTCGCGCCCGCGGCGAGCAGCAGCCGCAGCAGTACGCGCGCCTTGTACGGGTGCAGCAGGCCGGCGTTGATCAGGCCTCTGTTCTGCAGGTCGATCTCGGAGCCGGGCGCGCTGTAGGTGTGCCGCAGCACGGGTCCGGCGCCGGCGCGCGAGGTGAGCACGACCGGCATCCGGGCGGCGAGGTCGGTGAGCGCGGGCACCAGGCGCCGGGTCACGTGCCCGGCGCCGAGCCCGGCCACGATCAGGCCCTGGCAGCGCTCGCGGATCCCGTCGAGCTCGTCGCCCTGCTCGTCCAGGACGGCCGTGTGCAGCCCCACGCGGACCCGGTCGAGCTGTTCGGCGGACGGAATCGGCAGCGGCGTGCGGCGCGGCGGGACGGTCAGGATCCGGACGCGCTCCTCCTCGAGCCGTCCGATCGGTCCGGCGTCGGGGGAGGCGAACGTGGCGGTGCTGGTGGCGTGCGCCTTGCGGACCCAGCGCGCGGCGTGCAGCTCGTCGTTGAACGCGACGAGCACGCCGAGCCCGCGCGCCTTGGGTTCGGCGGCGGCGAGTACGGCGGCGAGCAGGTTCGCGGGGCCGTCGGGTCCGGCGAGGGTCGGGTTGCGCATGGCGCCGGTGAAGATCAGCGGTTCGGGGTGCGGCCAGACGAGGTCGGCGAGGTACGCGCTCTCCTCCAGCGTGTCGGTGCCCTGGGTGACGACGATGCCGCCCGCCCCGGCCCGCACCGCCGCGGAGGCGCGCTGCACGAGGTCGAGGACCTGCGCGAAGGTCAGGTCCGCGCTGGGGACGCGCTCGATGTCCTCGACCTTGAGCGGGACGCCGGTTTCCGCCAGGCCGGGGACGTCGGAGGCGAGGTCGGCGCCGCCGAGCCGGGCCACCAGGCCCACCCCGCTGCCGTCGCCCACGGTCCCCGCGATGGAGATCGTTCCGCCGAGGGTGTAGAGGACGACCTCGTCCGCCATGGCAGTGCCTTTCCGTTGAACATGAACGTCGGACACCCTACCGAAGCGCACGGCGCGTTACGCTCACCGGTATGCGCATCTCGGTGGCGGCCGACAGCCTGGACGGCGTGGCAGGTTCGATCCCCGGCGCACTGGCCGCGCTCGGGCACGCGGTGACCGCGCACGGCGCGCTCGCCGGGGGCGCGTCCGAGACCGACCCGGCGGCCGTCTGGTCCGCCTGCGCGCGGGCCGCCGCGCTCGATGTGGCCGAGGGGCGCGCTGACCAGGCCGTGGTGGCCTGCTGGACGGGGACCGGCGTCTCGATCGCGGCGAACAAGGTCGCGGGGATCCGGGCCGCGCTGTGCACGGACGCGGCGACGGCGGCCGGGGCCAGGCGCTGGAACGACGCGAACGTGCTGGCCCTGAGCCTGCGCCTGACCTCGGAGCAGGTGCTGGCGGAGATCTTCGAGGCCTGGTTCGACACGGACCCGAGCCCGGAGACCGGGGACATCGCCGCGATCAGCCTCGTCGAACCCTGACCCGATGCCGGCCGGGACTCGACCGACTGCCCTAGCTCTGAACGTGCGCGCCGACGCGCATCCAGGCCGCGCCGCGCGCACGCGACCACAGGAACCCGAGCCGAGTGAGGGTGAACAGGCCGACCGCGAGCCACAGCCAGGTCAGGTCCCCACCGCCGCCAAGTACGAGTCCGAGCGCGACGAGGAACAGCGCGGTGCACGCGAGTGACGCCCACGCCAGGTACACCGCGTCGCCCGCACCGATCAGCACCCCGTCGAGCACGAACACGACTCCGGCCGCGGGCTGGAAGATCGCGGCGACGATCAGCACCGGCATCAGCGCGTGCGCGATCGCCTGATCGCTGGTGAAGACCCCCGCCAGGACCGGGCTGAGCGCGGCCAGGCCCAGGCCGGTGATGATCCCGAATCCGAGCCCCCATCGGTTCATCCGCGCCACGACCTGCCTGGTCTGCTCTATGCGTCCGGCGCCCAGCTCGTGCCCGACCAAGGCCTGCGCCGCGATCGCGAGGGCGTCGAGGGCGAGTGCGAGGGTGAACCAGAGGTTCGAGGCGATGGTGTTCGCCGCGAGCGCGACCGTGCCGAGCCGTCCCGCGCCCCACACGGCGGCGAGCAGGTAGACACGCAGGCCGATCGTGCGCACGAACAGCGCGAAGTTCGCCGAGAGCGACGCGCGGATGGCGCGCGTGTTCGGGCGCGGGGAGACGCCCTCGGCGCGGCACGCCTTGACGACGATGTACGCGTACGCGGCGGCCATCGCCGTCTGCACGGACGCGGTCCCGGCCGCGGAACCGGCGATGCCGAGCCCGCACGGGTAGACGAGGATCCAGTTCAGCAGCGTGTTGGCGACCGCGGCGACGGCCGCGACCAGCAGCGGGGTGCGCATGTCGAGCAGGCCGCGCAGCAGCCCGGTGGCGGCGAGCACGAGCAGCATGCCCGGCAGTCCCAGCCCGCTGACGCGCAGGTAGGTCGCCGCGTACGGTGCGGCCTGGGCTCCGGCGCCCAGCCAGCGCACGATCGGGTCCGCGCCGATCACCCCGACGATCGCGAGCAGCAGCCCGAGCCCGGCCGCCAGGTACAGTCCGTCCACCCCGCGCGCCAGGCCCTCCGTGCGCCGCCCGGCGCCGATGAGCCGGGAGACCTGCGCGGTGGTGCTGTACGCCAGGAAGATGCACACGTTCACGAGCGTGTTCAGCGCGGCGCCCGCGGTGCCGAGACCGGCGAGCTGCGCCGGGCCGAGGTGGCCGACGATCGCGCTGTCGGCGAGCACGAACAGCGGCTCGGCCAGCAGCGCCCCGAGCGCGGGTATCGCCAGGGCGAGGATCTGCCGCCCGGTCACGTGCGACGCGTCGACGACGGCATCCGTCTCGGCGGAGTCGGGATCGGAGTCGGTGGCGGCTTCCATGCCATGGATGATGCCAGGCGCCGCCGACAGTAGTGAAGACCGCCGGCGGCTATTACTCGACCTGTTCGCGGCCGTCCGACTCCAGGCCCTCGATGATCCCGGCGATGTGCTCCGGGTCCGGGTACATGTCGGTGAACTCGTAGCCCGCGAGGGTGCGCGGCCGGTCCATGCCCATGTCCACGCGCAGCAGGTCGTCTCCGGCGACGCCGTGGCTGACCCAGTTGCCGAGCACGCGCAGCCGGGAGCGCAGCGAGTGCATCGCCATGATGTGGTAGCCGCGGGTGGCGATCTGCGCGGGGATCCCGGAGAGCGGGATGCCGAGCGGCCTGGCCACGGCGCGCGGCCCGCCGAGGTCGACGACGAGCCCGAGGTCCTTGTGGAAGTACTCGCGCAGCGGGCGGCCGCCGATCGCGGCGACCACGTTGTCCGCCGCGACCTTCCCCTGCCGCATGGCGTGCTGCGCGGTGGGCGGGCAGACCGCGCCCTGCACGCCGTCGCGCTGCTTGGCGAGGTCCGGCACGGCCGCGCAGTCGCCGAGCGCGAACACCCCGTCCCAGCCGGGCAGCCCCATGTCCGCGCCGACCACGAGCCGGCCGTGCAAGGTCTCGCCGAGCCCGCGCACCAGCGGCGAGGCCGCGACCCCGGCCGTCCACACGAGCGTCTCGGTCGGGATCGTCGTGCCGTCCGTCAGCTTCACCTCGGTGTCGGTCACGGCCGCGACCGAGGTGCCGAGCTTGAAGGTGACACCGCGCTTGGCGAGCATCCGCATCGCCACGCCGCCGAGGTCCTCGCCGAGCTCCGGCATGAGCTTGTCGGCCAGGTCCGCGAGCGTCCACGAGATCATCTCGGGCTCCAGGCCCGTCAGCCGCCGCGCCGCGTTCGTGGTCAGCTCCAGCAGGCACGCGCAGGTCTCGGTGCCCGCGTAGCCGCCGCCGACCACCAGGAACGAGCAGCGCCGCCGCTTCTCCTCCTCGGTGTTGGCCGCGGCGGCGAGCTCGAGCTGCGCGATCACGTGGTCGCGCAGGTTCAGCGCCTGCTTGAGCGTCTTCATCCCGCGCCCGTGCTCCGCGAGCCCCGGGATGTCGAACGTGCGCGTGACCGAGCCGGGCGCCAGCACGAGATAGTCGTACTTGACCGCCTCGTCCTCCCCGGTGATCTTCTTCACGTACAGCGTCTTCGCGGCCAGATCCACCCCGAGCGCGCCGCCGGGCACCCGGACCGTGTGCTTGAGCAGCCGCGCCAGCGGCACCGCCACCGAGGACGCGGCGAGCACCCCGGAGGCGACCTGCGGCAGCAGCGGCAGGTAGAGCGAGCCCGAGGTCGGGTCGACGAGCAGGATGTGCGCCTTGTCCGGCGGCAGCCGCTTCTCCAGCCGCCGCACGCACGCCAGCCCCGCGAACCCGGCCCCCACCACGACGATCCGCGGCACTCCCGCCGCCTGCGTCTGCGTCATCGCCCTCGCCGCCTCCAGTCCGTCACCGCGCCCGCTGCCGTCGCACGCGTCGTGCTTGCTTCAGCCTCGCCCGTTCGGCCCCGCCGCGCACCCCGGGCTGCGCCCGACGGGGGAGTAACTGCGTTCGACGGTCGTGCGGTCGAGCGGGCGGGCGCGGTGACCGACCGGTGGCGGCTATTGGATCCTGGCGGGCCCGAGCGGCTTCCAGGCGCAGACCGCGACGACGAGCATGACCGCCGCCGCGATCCAGAACGGGGTGGTCAGCCCGACGCTCTGGGCGATCAATCCGCCGGCGAGCGTTCCGATGGCGGCGCCGCCGAGGTCGAGGAGCAAGCGGACGCTGCCGACCCGGCCGCGCAACTCGTCGGGGACCCGTTGCTGGTAGAGCGTCGAGGCGACCGAACCCCACACCATCGTGTGGATGCCGAAGAGGACCAGCACGCAGGCGGCGATCCACACGTGGGTCGTCGCGGCGAGCGCGGCGTGCGTGAACGCCTCGATGAACAGGCCCACACGCAGCAGCGTGGAAGCGCGCACGCGCTGTTTGAGGTGGCGGACCGAGACGGTGCCGAGGGTGCCGCCGATCGCGAACGTCGTCAGCAGCACGCCGTACCCAAGGCCGGTCACCCCGAGGCGTCCGCGGACGTAGAGCACGAACACGGCGAACGCGGCGCAGAACGCGATGTTGCCGATGCCCATGCTCAGCGAGAGCGTGAGCAGCACGCGGTGATGCGCGAGCCAGCGCGCCCCGGTCGTCACGTCCGTGCGCAGTCTGGTGCGCACCGCGGCCACGGCCGGTTTCGCCGTCGCCTGGATCGGCCGCAGCGTCGCGATCAGCGCGGCGGCGACGGCGAAGGTCAGGGCGTCGGTGGCGAACGGTGCTCCGACGGCCAGGGCGAAAAGCCAGGCGCCGAGCGGCTTGGCCAGGAACTGGTTGCCGATGTTGAAGGTGAGCGACAGCCGCGCGTTGGCCTCGGCGAGCCGGTCCTTGGCGACGATGGCCGGTATCAGGGCGCCGCCGGCGTTGTCGGCGAGGGTGTCGGCGGTCCCGAGGGTGAAGAAGACCGCGTAGATCAGCAGGAGGTTCACGGCGTTCGACGCCGCGGCGGCCGCGAGGGCGGCGAGCGCGGCCGCACGCGCGAGGTTGACGGCGACGATCAGTCGCCGCCGGTCGACCCGGTCGACGTAGACGCCGCTGATCAGGCCGAACAGCAGCCAGGGCGCCTGCTGGCAGAACACTGCGATGGCGACGGGCACCGGGTCGCGGGTGAGGGAGGCGACGAGCATCGGGCCGGCGGCCAGGGTGATGCCGTCGCCGATCGTGGATATGGCTGATGCGGTCCACAGCGTGCGGAATCCCGCGCCGAGCGGCGCGGAGTTTCGGGCGTGCAAAGATGGCTCCTCGGTGGAGAGAACGGTCGGATTGCATCCGTGTCCGTCTCGCCGAGAGAGCTGTGACGCAGCTCAGAGGTCTGCGGCGGGCGCGGTCAGCGCGCCCGAAGCTCCCGCGGCGAGGCGGTGACCGTGTCCGTGCCGAGGCGCATGCCCACTCCCGTTCCCTGTCCGGTGTTCCGCAGGCAACGTAGTGCGCGCCGCGCCGGTGGCGCTACGGGATATCAGCTCGCCGAGAACACCAGGCGGCGGGCGTGGTTGCGGTATCCGACGAGCAGGAACGCGTCGGCCATCGGCTTGTTCACCAGGTCGGTGTCGGCGCGGATGGTGGTGGCGTCGGCTTCGGCGACGAGGATGCGGGTGATCTCGGCGAGGATGGCGTGGACGTAGCCGCGGCCGCGGTGCTCGGGCAGGACGCCGAGGTAGCCGACGACCGGGAGGACCGGGTTGCGCGACGGGACGCCGAAGCCGACCAATTCGCCGTCCCGGTTGACCGCGACGCGCCACCACGAGCGTTCGCCGAGCATCTTGTCGCGCAGGTGGACGAGGTCTTGGCGGGCCTGCTCCGCGGCGCCGATGTGTGCGGCTTCGCGGGTGGAGGTGGTGTCGAGAGATCCGGTCAGTGCGCGGGTGAACAGGTCGACGAACACGGCGTCGTCCGGTTCCGGGCGGAACTCCAGGTCTGTGACCGGCTCGATGAGGCCGTCCGCGGTCGTCCATTCGAAGCGCAGCCGCTCGAGCATCGTGCCGAGGCCGGCTCGTTCGACGGCCTCGCGGCGCCAGGTCAGGGCGTTGAGGACGTCGGGCTGGTCGCGCCAGTCGCTGGGGATGAAGACGTGGTGCTCGGGCGGCTCGGCCTGGCCGAATTCGTCGGCGAAGGCCTGGTGCCCGGCGGCGAGCAGGTTCGCGGCGAGGGCGACGCGTTCCGCACCGGTCCCGAGGGATTCGTGGACGTAGACGGCGTCGAGCGCGGCCGGTTCCGCGGACCCGGGCATGGCCCACCAGACGGCGACGGCGAGCACAGCGCCCGCAGCGTCGGCGGCGATCCACGTGCGGGCGTGGCTGTACTGGCCGTCTGCGAGGTAGCTCTGATAGCGGTCCGCGGTGAGCGGGCACGCCGCGTCGCGCTGGACGAACGGGAGGATCCGGTCGAGGTCGGCTTCGACGCTCGGGCGGAACGTGATGCTGCGGGAATGCTGGGAATGCAAGGTCGCCTCCGGGGCACGGTGCTTTGGTGCGATGCGGGAGGCGCTGCCGTTCCGGTCCGGTGGCTAGCGGACTCCTGGAAGAGCCGCGGATGCGGAGGGAGGCGCCGGGAGAAGTGTCGTCATCTCGGGCCTCCTTCCTTCGGGCGGCCGTGCCACCACGGGCCGCGTCGTATCGGACGCGGGCAACGATAGGAGGCCGGACGGATCGCGGTCAACGCAATTGCGTCGAGGACTGCGCTGACAAGCCGTCACCCTCAGCCGAGTCCGTGCCCGTGGCCCGGCGCAGCGCGCGGGAGGTTCTCGACGCGCGGATCGCGTTGCGCTGTTCGCGTGCGGTGGCGTCGATGTAGTTCTGGCTGGTCGTCAGGGAGGCGTGGCCGAGCAGCCGCATGATCTCGACGGCGGAGGCGCCGTCTTCGGCGAGCCGTGTCGCGAAGGTGTGGCGCAGGGCGTGCACGGAAGCGCCGCGTGGGACCTGGCCGGACACTCCCGCCTCGCGGTACGACCTCGACACGAGGTACTGCAGGGCGCCTCGCCCCATCCGGGCGCCGTCGCCGCCGACGAACAGGGGGTCGGACCGGCCGGGTTCCCGGCCGCCGAAGCGGGTGGCGCGGGAGGCCAGGTACTCGTCGATGACGGCCTCGAGTTCCGGTTCGACCGGGACGGCGCGCTCCTTGCCGCCCTTGCCGCGCACGGTCAGGATCCGCTCGCCGGTCCGTCCGCCGACCGAGGAGACCGTGAGCTCCAGCAGTTCGGTGGACCGCAGGCCCGCGCACAGCAGCACCGCCAGGACGGCGAAGTCGCGTTCGGGCCACGGCGTGCGGCGGCGGGTGTGGTCGGCGGGCGCGGCGGCGGAGGCCAGGATCCGTTCGGGGGTGTCCTCGCCGCGCAGCGGCTTGGGGTAGCGGTGCGGGGCCTTGGGGCGCCCGACCGAGCCCATCGGGTTGCCGGGGGCGAGTTCGTCGGCGACGAGGAAGGTGAAGAACTGGTTCCACACCGACCAGGCGCGGCCGATGGAGGACGCGGCGCGCGGCTCGGCGTACGCGGCGAACGCGGCCCGCAGCGTCCGGCCGGTCACGGCCGCCAGCTCCAGGTTCTCCGGCTCATCGCGGCCGGCCTGCTTCGCGAGCAGCGCGCCGATGCCGGCGAGGTCGCGGCGGTAGGCGGCGATCGTGTTCGCGGACTGTTTGAGGGCCGCGCGCGAACGCAGGAACTCCTCGACCGCCTCGGCCAACGACAGCCTGCTCTCCGACGTGGACTCCATGCCTCGATTGTGCCAACAAGCGTGATCCGGCGGCGTGTCTCACGCGATGTCAGGCGCGCCGCCGAGCACTTGGGCGACGGCGTGCATCAGCGCGTCCTTCGTGAACGGCTTGCGGATCAGGGCCATCCCCTCGGGAAGTGCCACGCCGTCCGGCAGCGTCCCGGCGGTGTACCCGGACATGATCAGCACCGGCAGGTCGGGAATGTGGGTGCGGGCGGCGCGGGCGAGTTCGATACCGCTCATCCCGGCCATCACCATGTCGGTGACCAGGGCGTCGAACGGCCGCCCGTCCCGCTGCCGGATCAGCTCCAGCGCGGCGACGGGGGTGGGCATGCACACCGCCTCGTAGCCGCCGCGGCGCACCATCACGCCGACGAGGTCGCGCACGGCGTCGTCGTCCTCGACGACGAGCAGGTGCTCGCCGTGGCCTGGTTCGGGTCCGGATTCGGCCGCCTCGCGGTCGCCGGCCGGAACCCGGTGGGCGGGCAGGTCGATGCGCACGGTGGTGCCGCCGCCGGGCCGGGAGTAGAGCGCGATGTCGCCGCCCGCCGCGGTGACCACGCCGTACGCGGTCGACAGGCCGAGGCCGGTGCCGGCGGCCTTGTCCGTGGTGTAGAACGGCTCGAACGCGTGGCCCTTGACCTCCTCGGACATCCCGCCGCCGGTGTCGGCCACGCAGATGCGCACCATCGCCGCGTCACCGGGCACGTTCGCGGTCTGGATGGTGAGCCGGCCGCCGTGCGGCATCGCGCGCCGGGAGTTGGAGACGAGGTTCAGCAGCAGCCGTTCCAGTTCGCTGCGGTCGATGTGCACCGGCCACAGGCCGTCCGCGAGGCGCGAGGTGAACTCGACGTCCTCGCCGATCGCGCCGCGCAGCACGCGCTCGGTGTCGGCGACGACCTCGTTCGCGTCAAGGGTCTCGGGATCGAGGGGTTCCTGGCGGCTGAAGACGAGCAGGTGCCGAGTCAGTTTCGCGCCGCGTTCGGCGAGGGCGCGGATCACGGTCAGCCCCTCGCGGTGCGGGTCGTCGTCGGCCATGTCGGCCAGCGCGAGGTCGGTCTGGCCGAGGATGACCGTGAGCAGGTTGTTGAAGTCGTGCGCGATGCCGCCGGCGAGGCGTCCGAGCGAGTCGAGCCGTTCGGCCTGCCGCAGCTGCTGCTGCAGGGCGCGGTGCTCCCGGCGTTCGTGCGCCTGCTGCAGTTCGCGCCCGACGACGGGCACGAGCCGGGTCATCCGGTCCTTCAGGACGAAGTCGTGGGCGCCCGCGCGCACCAACGTCGCGGCCTGTTCCTCGCCGATACGGCCGCTGACCAGGATGAACGGCAGGTCGTAGCCGCTTTGCCGCAGCAGTTCCAGCGCGTGCTCGGCGCCGAAACCCGGCATGTGGTAGTCGCTGATCATCAGATCGGGGGTGCGCTGGCGCAGCGCCTCGGCGACCTGTTCGGCGCGCTCGGCGCGCTCGTATTCCACCTCCAGGCCGCCGCGCCGCAGCTGGGTCGCGATCAGCAGTGCGTCGTCGTCGCTGTCCTCGCAGATCAGTACCCGGATACGCGGCCCTGTGGTCACGGCGCGGCGCCGGTGTGCGGACGCGGTTCGTTGACCCGCAGCCAATAGGTCGCCAGCGTCCGTACGACGGCGACGAACGTGGTGAACGACACGGGTTTGCACACGTAGCTGTTCGCCCCCAGCCGATAGCCCTCGAGCACGTCGCGCTGCTCGCGCGAGGTGGTGAGGATGACGACCGGCACGGTGCGGGTGCGCGGGTCGGCGCGCAGCCGGTAGAGCACTTCGAGGCCGCCGACCTTCGGCAGGTTGATGTCGAGCAGCACGAGCGCGGGATGGATCGCGGGCCCGTCCGCCGGCAGCAGCGCGTCGAGGCAGGCCTCTCCGTCCGGCACGGCGATGATCGGGTTGTCGAAGCCGTTCTTGCTGAACGCGCGGCGGGTGAGCAGCACGTCGTCGGGGTTGTCCTCGGCCAGCAGGATCGGGGCGTCGTTCATCGCGGACCGCCTTCCGCCGACCCGGGCGGGCGTTCGGGGAGCACGAACCGGAACACCGCGCCGCGTTCCGGATGCCCCTCGGCCCAGATCCGTCCGCCGTGCCGGTTGATGATGCGCCCGACGATCGCCAGGCCGATGCCGCTTCCGGCGAAGTCCTCGTTCGAGTGCAGGCGCTGGAACGGCACGAACAGCTTGTCGGCGTAGCGCATGTCGAAGCCGGCGCCGCTGTCGCGCACGAAGAAGGAGCACGCGCCGTCGGGCAGCCGCTCGGCGCCGACGTGGATCAGCGCCTTGTCCTGCTTCGCGGTGAACTTCCACGCGTTCGAGATCAGGTTCTGCAGGACCAGCTCCAGCAGCGCCGGGTCTCCCGTGGCGCGCAGCCCGTCCTCGACGATCAGCTCCATCGGCCGGTCCGGATCGGTGTCCGCGGCGCGCAGATCGGTCAGGATGCGCTGGGCGATCGCGGTCAGGTCCACCGGCCGCCAGCTCAGCTCGGCCCGGGTGGCGCGGGAGAGGGTGAGCAGGTCGTCGATGAGCCTGCTCATCCGGGAGGTGGCCGCCACGACGCGGCCGAGGTAGTCGCGGCCGGTCGGATCCAGCCCGCGGCCGTAGTCCTCCAGCAGCAGTTCGCTGAATCCGGCCACGGCGCGCAGCGGGGCGCGCAGGTCGTGCGAGACGGAGTACGCGAACGCGTCGAGTTCCCGGGTGGAGGCCTCGAGCTCGGCCGTGCGCTCGCGCACCCGCGTCTCCAGACCCGTGTTCAGGCTGCGGGCCTCCTCCTCGACCCGCTTGAGGTCGGTGATGTCCGTGGAGATCCCGCAGATCGCGTAGTGGCGTCCTGAGGGGTCGGTGATCGGGTATTTGACGGTGATGTACGTGTGCGGCCCGTCGCTCTGCGGGGCGGTCTCCTCGGCCTGGATCGCGCCGCCGCTGGCCAGCGCCTTGAGGTCGTTGGCGCGGAAGTCGGCGGCGACCTCCGGCGGGAAGATGTCGAAGTCGGTCATCCCGACGATCTCCTCGCGCTTGACCCCGAACAGCTGCTCGAAGCGGCTGTTGACCAGCAGGTAGCGGCCGTCGGCGTCGCGCATGTAGATCACCGCGGACGAGTTGTCGATGACCTGGAGCAGGCGTTTCGCGTCCTCGTCCGCGCTCACCCGGGCGGTCTCCGAGCGCAGCAGCGCCATGCGGCTGCGCGCGGCCGCGCCGAGGGCGAGCAGGCAGATCGCGCCGAGCGCCAGCGCCTCGGCGAACGGCGGCAGCGAAAGCAGCGGGGAGCGGTGCGACGCGTCGTCGTGCGCGCGGATCGCCAGGGCCAGGTCGAGCAGGCACACGACCACGACCGCGGCGACGACCAACGCCGTCGGTGTGAGCGCCGAGCGGAGGCCGGCCCGCGCTCCGGTCGTGCCGGGACGCTGGCGCATGGCTGCGTCGCCTCATCTCGTGAGATGGAGGGAACGTATCCACTCTCTTCCGTCGATCGCCGCACGGCAACCTCAATGCCGAAACTGCCGGTCCTCGCCGGCGAACCGGACGGTGGGCAGTTGTTCGGCGAACGCATCCGGGTCGACCCCGCAGTACGCGGCCACCTCCCGCTCCGGCAGCTTCCCGACCGCCCGCAGCACGTGCTCGCGCCGGGCCCTGGCGAGCCGCACGAGCAGCGGTTCCTCCATCCCCGTCGTCCCGCGCCGGTTGGAGACCAGCTCGCGGTCGCCGATCCCGGCATCGTCCCGCGCACGCTGCGGCTTGAACAGGTACTTCTCGGTCAGCCGCAGGTGCACGCCGCCGAACACGGCGTTCGCCGCGAGCAGCAGGTACCAGGCGGCGAGCGCCGGGGTCTCGCCGAGCAGGCCGCGCATCTGATCGCCGGTCAGCCCGGCCAGGCCCGCCGCGTCCGCGCCGAGCGCGCGCAGCACGCTGCGGGGCACCGGCTCGCGCAGCATGTCGCGTTCCAGCGCGTCGCGCTCGTCGCCGAGCAGGCCGGGGAACACGTGGCGCACGTGCCGGCCGTAGTCGGGGAAGTCGATGCCGAGCAGGAAGTCGCGGCGCAGGAACTCCGGATCCTGCGCGCCGGTGGGCGGCACGTCGCCGATCGCCCAGTGCACGGCGAACTGGCGGAAGACGTCCATGAAGTGCTCGGTGCGCAGCCCGCCGTGCTCGGGATCGCGCACGGCGAAGTCCCGGTTGAACCCGATCAGCGCGTACATCAGCCTCGTGGCATCCAGCGCCCGGGCCGCTCCCTCGGGGCTCATCGGGTCGATCGCGCCGTCGGCGACCGGGTCGAGCGCCCGGTTCACGGCGGCTTCCAACGCCTCGGACTTCTTCAGCAGCTCGAAGAACGTCACCTCGCCCGGGTCGTCGGTGTAGGTGCGGATCCGCGCGTCCGGGAACGCGCCCGGCAGTTCGGCGAGGGTCACCCCGTCGTGCTCGACGAGCGTGGTCGGCGCGTTCCACCGCACGAGCGACGCGTAACTGTCGCGCGGCGGATGACCGGTACCGGTGACGTAGGCCAATCGGGTGAAGTACTCGACGAACGGAGCCGCCTCCGGCCCCGCCCGCAACCGCCGGAAAGACTCCTCCGGCCGCGCCTTGCGCGCCGCATCCGGCTCCTGATAATGCCGGGCCACCGACGCCCCGGCCAGGCCGAGCAGCACCAGCACGCGCCGCGCCTCGACCGCCTCGAAGTCCTCGGGCCGGGGGAGTTGGTCGAGGACCTCGCGGGTGAACGCACCGCTCAACTCGTCCGGCGCCGCGGCGCCGGCGAGCACCGCGCGATTCAGGCGCGGCAGATCCGCGAGCGTCCATGCGTTCCAGCGTTCCCAGCCGGCCATTGGGGGAGCCTTCCCAAGACACCTAGATGTCCATGGTGACACCCGGGCGGTTCTTGAGCAGAAGATGATCCGGCGCAGACTTCCCCTTCGCACTGCCGCCCGACGCTGGGCGGGTAGCCCCTTGCGAACATGAGAACGGAAAGGGCGTGCGCCAATGACCGGACCCGCGCGCCGTCCGAGACCCGACCCTGATCCCGAGGTCGGGGCCGTCAGCCGGGCCCAGCTGGCCCGGGTGCGGGAGGACGTCGGCGAGGCCTCGCTGCGCCACTACGTCAGCGCCTACCTGGAACTGCTGCCCGGCAGACTGGACCGCATCGACCTGGCGGTCGCCGCCGCGGACAGCGCCGAGGCCAATCGCGTCATGTTCGACCTGCGAGCCGCGAGCGCGATGCTCGGCGCCCGCCGGCTGCCGTCGCTGCTCTCCACGCTGGAGACGACGCTCGGTGTCGGCCTGCCGATCGCGCCCGCGCAACTGGCCGTGCTGCGCTCCGAGGCCGACGCCGTGGCCGCCGCGCTGCGCCGGCTGTTCGGCAACAGCCTCGGCCAGCGGTCGGATTGACGAAACCCTGATCAACGCTTGAAAGCCGCTGGACGTTCGAAACGCAAGCTCTCCGTAAAGGCTCAGTTAACCGCTGGTAAAGCCCCGGTGAGCTGCCGACGGGCGGGAAGGAAAATCATGTATCTACGAAGGGCCGCTACGGTCACAGCGGCAACACCGATGTTCGCGCCGTCCCCGGCCGCCACGCTCCCCATCCGCGAGCTGGCACACCACGACCACCCCGGCGTCACCCGCCCGCTGCCGGCGACGGCACCACGCGTCAGTGTCGTGATACCCGCCCGCAACGAGGCGCGCAACCTCCCGATCGTGCTCTCCGAACTGCCCATCGGCCTGTACGAGGTCATCCTCGTCGACGGCGCCTCCGTGGACGGCACCATCCGCACCGCCCGCCGCGTCCGCCCCGACATCAGAGTCCTCAGACAGACCGGCACGGGCAAGGGCAACGCGCTCGCCTGCGGAATCCTCGCCGCCACCGGCGACATCGTCGTCACCCTCGACGCGGACGGGTCCGCCGACCCCGCCGAGATCACCGACTTCGTCGCAGTGCTCGTCGACGGAGCCGACTACGTCAAGGGCAGCAGGTTCCTGCCCGGCGGCGGCAGCACGGACCTGACGCTGCTGCGCCGCGCCGGAAACGCCGCGCTCGTGTTCCTGATGAACCGCGTCTACCGCACCGGATTCAGCGACCTGTGCTACGGCTACAACGCCTTCTGGACCCGCTGCGTCGACTCCCTCGACCTGGCGCGGATCGCCGCGGCCGAACCGACCTTCGGCGACGGCTTCGAAATCGAGACGCTGCTCGCCGCGCACGCCTGCACGGCCCGGTTGAGCGTGGCCGAGGTCGCCTCCTTCGAGCGCGTCCGCCGCTACGGCGAGAGCAATCTGCGCACCTGGCGCGACGGCCGCAGGGTACTGAAGGCGATCCTGCGCGAGCGGCGGCACGCGAACGAACGACCCCAGCCGCTCGAGACGCTCGTCACGGCCCAGGAGTCCGCCGAGAATCTGTGACGGCGAGCACCGCTCCGAACCATCATTGAACGCGCCCCCGGCCGGCCGCAGGGCAGGGCAGCCGACCCGGGGCGCGGAGCCGTTCACCCGGATCACGCGCCGCTACCCGGCGGCGGTCCCTTCGCCGTTGCCGAACCGGTAACCGACGCCGCGCACGGTCTGCACCCAGCGGCTGCTGCGACCCGTGTCGCCGAGCTTGTGCCGCAGGTTCGCGATGTGCACGTCGATCACGTGGTCGTCGCCCGGCCAGTCCGTGTGCTGCACGACCCGCGCCAGCGTGTCGCGCTCCCACACCCGGTGCGGTCGGCTCATCAACGCCGCCAGCAGATCGAACTCGGTGCGGGTCAGCCCGACCGGCGCCCCGTCGAGCGTCACCTCGCGGCTCTCCCGGTCCACCCGCAGCTCGCCGATCCGCATCACGGACCCGGCGTGCGGCTCCGCCCCCGGATCCTCCAGCCGCGGCCGCCGGAACAGCGCGCCGACCCGCGCCCGCAGCTCCCGCGGCGAGAACGGCTTGACCATGTAGTCGTCGGCACCGACCTCGAGCCCGATCAGCCGGTCGGTCTCCTCGTCCCGCGCGCTGAGCACGATCACGTACGCGTTCGTGACCGCCCGCAGCTGCCGGCACACCTCGATCCCGTCGATGTCCGGCAGCGTCAGATCCAGGGTCACCAGGTCGGGGGAGAGCTGCTTGGCCAGTTCGAGCCCGCGCGCCCCGCTCCCGGCCCCGGTCGCCTCGAACCCCGCCTGCCGCAGCGTGTCGCACACCAGCAGGCAGATGTCCGGCGCGTCCTCGATCACGAGCGCGGTACGCGGCCGCGGCTCCGTCCCTGCGTCCATCCGCTATCTCACCCCCGACCCGCCGAGGCTCCCGGCTCCAGGTCCTCGACGAACTCTGTCAGCCGCGTCATCCCGGCGGCCACGATGCGCAGCACGCGCTGCTGCTCGACGGTCAGCGGCCCGAGCGAGCCGTCCGTCACCAACTCCAGGTAGCCGAGCACCGTCGTCAACGGGTTGCGCAGCTGGTGCGAGAGGGCACTCAGCAGCCCGGCCATGCGCGCATCGAGCGGGCTGAGGGCCTCCACCAAGGCCACCGTCGCCCGCGACTCGACACTGTTGGCGGTGAGGCCCGCGCCGGCCTCGCCCCGCCGATCATCTCCCACCACTCGACCAGGCTAGTTCCCCGTGGGCAACCCAGCCAGCCGAATGCGAAAAGATCACGGCGAGATGCGAGGGGAGCACCGCGAACGGCCCGCGCCGCCGAAGCGCTGATCCGGGCCGGGTCGCGGTGGCGCCTGGGCCGGCGCGCTGCCGAGCACCGCCGCCGCCGGGAGAGCGCCCGCGAGGGCAACGCCGGTTCCCACCCTGTTCACAGCTCCTCGAATATTGACGACCATGGCTTGATCAAACGTCTGATAGGCGGGCGCGCAGTCTGGTGATGACGCGCCCGGGGCCGCGGGTGCCCACGGCCTTGCCGAGGAGTCGGCCGCCGGGGAAGCGCAGTCCGCCGCGCGCGGCGAACCTCGTGGCCTCGCCGTCCGGCGCCGCGGCCATCCCGCCGACGACCAGGCGGCTCTGCATCAGGCACCAGCCGGGCTCGAGCACGACGTGGAACGCGCCCCGGTTGCCGAACAGTCCCCGGGCCTCGGCCTTGAGGCGCACTCCGCGCGCGGGAAGATCGACGAAGCGAGGACGACGCCGGGTATTTCGGGCAGATTCACGACGGACTCCTGCATCAGGCGGATTCGTGCTCTCGCCAGGCCAGGAGGGGCCGCTTCCGCGATCGGTTCCCACCGGTCCCACCGGATTCACCTGCTCTCGGGGCGGACCGAGGCCTGTGTCTCACCGGTGTCACCCTTCAGGGCTAGCCCTGGTCGCGGTGGCCGCGGCGATGGGATCTGCTGAATGACGTGGTCCCGTCGACGAGGAGCCCCGGCTATGGCCAGACCCTCCCGCTCCGAATCGGCGAGCACGCTTCGCAGGCTGCTGCATCACCTGATCCCCTCCAGGCCGTGGGTGGCCGGCGTGCTCACCAGCACCGCGCTCATCACGGTGTACTACGTCATGCCGTTCGCGCACTTCCAGGGCAAGCGACCGGTCCTCGGGTGGTTCTTCCTGGTCACGGCGCTGCTCCTGGTGGCGGCCCTGACGGTGACCCAGGCGGTCTCCGCCGCACGGGGCGTTCCCTGGGCGATGGGCTTCGGCCTGCCGGTGGCCGTCTGCCTGGTGCTCGTGGTCTTCTCGGCGATCTACTTCGTGGCGGCGCGCGGCCCCGGCGCGTTCGCGGGCCTGTCGACGAAGACGGATTCGCTGTACTTCACGATCACGACGCTGTCCACGGTCGGGTACGGCGACATCCACCCGGTCGGCCAGGGACCGAGGATCGTGGTCACCGTCCAGATCCTGTTCGATCTGGTCCTGGTCGGCGGGGTGGCGGGCAGTCTTCGGCGCGGCGCCGGACGGCGGCTCGAGGGCCGCGGAGATTCCGGCGGATGAGCCCGTCGCGGCGCCGCGGCTCCGCCCAAGGCCGATCCGAGTCGCGTCAGACATGCGTCTGACCTGCGTCAGAGTCCGGACTGCACGGTGATCCGGCCGTCGCGTTCGGCGTTCTTGAGCTCGGCGTAGTCGCGCTCGTTCTGGTCCGCGTAGGCCGCGGAGAAGCCGGCGATCGCGTGCGCGAACGTGGTGTCCTGGCCGAGGTAGGCGGCGATGGCCACGCGGTCGCCGGAGCGTGCCTGGGCGCGGGCGAGCGTCCAGCCGCACATCTGGCCGTACTGGGCCACTCCGGACGGTATCGCGCCATCGAGCTCGAAGGACCCCTTCCAGTCCGCGAGCTGGCACACGTGGAAGTCGCGGGTCTTCCCGTCGATCCCCTCCGCCGACTCCCAGCCCAGGAAGATGTCGCCGGCCGCCTGCATCAGGCGCTGCCCGGCCACCACGCGTTCGCCCTCGTTCCCGAAGCGCGAGGCGCTGATTCCGCCGTACTCGGCGAGCACCGACCGCTGAGCCTCCTTGACCTGGAGGAAGAGCGGATCGTCGTCATCGCTTCCGCGCATCAGCACGATCCAGCACCGGGTGCCCACGCTGCCGATGCCGACCACCTTGCGCGCCATGTCCACGAACTCGAACGCCTGCACCAGCACCCGCAGGTCGGGCTGGAGCGTGTGCTGGCAGCGGGCCAGCAGCCCGCGCAGCTGCAGCTCGAACTGCTCCAGCGCCGCATCGGGCAGCAGATCGTCCACGATCGCCGTCAGCTTGTTGAAGGACCGGTATCGGTCACGGGTGCGGGCCTTGGCCAGCGTCCGGTCGAGCGTCTTCCTGCTGCGCTTCCTCAACTGCGCCACGAGGTCCGCGGACAGCTGGCCGGCGTCGGCGGCCGCGTACTAGAGGCAGCTGTTCATCACGCTCTTCCTGCTGGTCATGGCCGCGCTGATGATCCCGTGCGGCACGCTGACCGACCGCTACGGCCGCAAGCGCTGCTTCATGGCCGGGCTGGTGGTCTACGGCGTCGGAGCCGCACTGAGCGCGGTCGCACCCGGACTCGGGGTGCTGACCGTCGGCAACTCGATCCTGGAGGGGGTCGGCACGGCGCTGCTCATCCCGCCGGTCTACATCCTGACAACGGTGCTGTGCAGGGACGTCACGTCCCGGCGAAGGCGTTCGGCGTCATCATGGCGATGGGCGGCCTGGGGGCCGCGGCCGGGCCGCTGATCGGCGGGCTCATCACCTCGGCGCTCAGCTGGCGGGCGGCCTTCGGCTTCCAGGCCCTGGTGATCGCCCTGATCATCCTGCTGAGCCTGCGGATCTCCGACCCGCTCCCGCCCGATCCGCGCCACTCGTTCGACCTCGGGGGCGCCGCGCTGTCGGCGGTCGGCCTCATCCTCGTCGTCATGGGGATCCTGGCCGCGAGCACCAACCTCTGGCTGACTCTCGGCCTGATGCTGGGAGGAGCGGCCGTGCTGGCGTGGTTCATGCTGCGGGTGCGCGCCCAGGAACGCGCCGGCAAGGAGCCGCTGATCTCCAGTTCCCTGTTCCGCGTCCACGCCTCCAACCTCGGCCTGATCACGCAGAACCTCCAGTGGCTGATCCTCATGGGAGGCTCGTTCACCGTGGCCGCCTACCTGCAGGTGGTGCGCGGCTACGATGCCATCCAGACCGGCGTGATCTTCACGACGGCGACCGTCGGCCTTCTGGCATCGTCGCTGCGTGCCGAGCCGCTCTCCCGGCGCTGGTCGCAACGCGGCCTCATCATGGCGGGCTTCACCGTTGCGGTGGCCGGAATCGGCGTGCTCATCGGCATGGTGAGCGGTTTCCCGAGCCCCTGGGCGTTCGCGCCGGGGCTGCTGCTGATCGGAGTAGGGGTCGGGTTGATGCTGACGCCGTCGGTCAACCTGGTGCAGTCGGCCTTCCCGGAGGAGCGGCACGGCGAGCGTTCCCGGAGCTGGACGGCGTCTTCGTGCCGAACCAGACCATACTCTTCGGCCAGATCATCGACGACGCGCACCTTTACGGACTGCTCAACCGCTTCCAGGCGCTCGGGCTGCGCGTCACCGAGATCCGCCAACTGCCGGACTGACCCCGCGGGTCCGGCGCCAGCTGATCCGGGCTCAGAGCAGGTGCAGCCCGGCGCCCGGCGCCCGGCCTCGCCGCGGCGGCTGGCCACGAGCTTGCGGTTGATGCTCTTCAGATGCGTTTTCACCGTGTTCACCGAGAGGTAAAGGTCTGCCGCGATCTCCTCGGCCGACATCGGCTCCGCCGCGCGAGCCAGCACGTCGTGCTCGCGTGCGCTC
>NZ_DASZKT010000026.1:0-59226 GCF_035552695.1 Actinospica sp. | reverse complement strand
CCCTCGGAGGCGCCCGGGCCATCGAGCACCTGCGCGCGATCACCAGCGAACTGCAGATCGCCCACGTCCGCCAGCAGCTGTCCTTCTCGCTGTTCACCGACTTCGAGAACTTCTCCGTCTTCAAGCCCGGCCCCCAGCACGCCGACCCCGCCACGACCATGTTCGACCAGCTCGAGTCATGGGCCGGCGCACTCAAGACCGTCCGCAGCTGAACCCCGTCAAACCGAACAACGAGCCCCGGCTCCGCCCTCTCGCGGCGGGGCCGGGGGCACGGGAAACCGAAGCCGCCCGGACAGGGGATGTGATCAGTACATGAGCGACATGCCGAGGATCGCCGTGCTGGGCGCCGGGCACATGGGGCCGATCATCGCGCGCGTGGCCGTCGAGGCCGGCTATCAAGTGTCGATCGCGGCGTCGGGCGACCCGGAGAAGATCGCGCTCATCGTCCAGGTGCTCGCACCTGGAGCCGAGCCGCTGTGGGCTGGCGACGCCGTCGCGGACGCCGACCTCGTCGTCCTGTCCATGCCCGTGCACCGGTTCATGAGCCTCGACCCCGAATTGGTGGCCGACAAGCTGGTCGTCGACACGATGAACTACTGGCCGCCCGTCGATGGTGTCGTAACGACGTTCGACGAAGACGGATACGGCAGCAGCGAGATCGTGGCGCGTCGGCTGAGCCGGTCCACGATCGTCAAGACTTTCAACCACATCGGCTATCACGAGCTCGACGAAGAACGGCAGACTGCCGGCTCGCCGCTGCGCCGCGCACTCGGCGTCGCGGGCGACGATCCGGCCGCCGTGGACACCGTGGCCGAGGTCGTCGAACACATCGGTTACGACACGGTGCGACTGACAAGCCTCCGCGCCGGCCGACTCCTGGAGCCCGGCGGCCCGGTATTCGGCGTACCCCTGCAACGAGTCGAGTTCGAGCGCGCCCTGCACGCCGATTCCATCACTCGTGGAGAAGGGATTCAGTCATGACGACCACCGAGACGCCACAGTTCCCGCTCAGTTTCGGCATCGACACGTTCGGCGACGTCACCGAGGACGAGAACGGCCGTCTGGTCTCGCACGCCCAGGCAATCCGCGATGTCGTCGAGCAGGGCGTGCTCGCCGAGCAGGTCGGCCTCGATTTCGTCGGTGTCGGTGAACACCACACGGCCGACATGCCCATGCCGGCCGCCGACGTGGTGCTCTCCGCGATCGCCGCCCGCACCAGCAGCATCCGGCTCGGGTCGGCCGTCACAGTCCTGAGCTCGGACGATCCTGTCCGGGTCTTCCAGCGCTACTCGACGCTCGACGCCATCTCGTCCGGCCGCGCGGAGGTGGTCCTCGGCCGAGGCTCGAGCATCGACTCCTTCCCGCTGTTCGGATACGACCTCTCCGACTACGAGCAGCTGTTCGAGGAGAAGACGAACCTGTTCGCCGAACTGCTCAAGGGCGGACCGGTCACCTGGCAGGGCAAAACACGCGCGTCGCTGGTCAACCAGGATGTCGTACCGCACACCGAATCCGGGCCGTTTCCGGTGTGGATCGGGGTCGGCGGCAGTCCTCAGTCGGTCGTGCGCGCGGCGCGCTACGGCTTCTCCCTGATGCTCGCGATCATCGGCGGGCACCCCGCCCGCTTCGCGCCGTTCGCCGAACTGTACCGGAAGGCGCTCGAGCAGTACGGGCAACCCCAACGGCCGATCGGCGTGCACGCGCCGGGCCACGTCGCGGCCACCGACGAGCAGGCTCGCGACGAATTCTGGCCGTACTACCGCGACGTCATCACCCGCCTCGGCGCGTCCCGAGGGTTCCGGCCGCCCACGGCGGAGTCGTTCCAGCACGAGGTGGGGCCGCACGGCGCGCTCTACGTGGGCGCTCCGGAGACGGTCGCGCAGAAGATCGCGGCGAACCTCCCCACCCTCGGCGCGAACCGCTTCGACCTTAAGTACGGCATGGGCGGACTCGCGCACAGCGCCCTGATGAGCAACATCGAACTCTACGGCACCCGGGTGGTCCCCAGAGTCCGCGAACTCCTCGCGGCGGCGCCGGATTCCGCCTGATTTCCGGCGCCGCCCGAGGATGGTCGGACCAGGGGCTCAGCCGCCGAGCATCGAGAGGTCGACGGTGTTCGCCATGACCTGATACCCGAGCAGGTCAGGGTGCAGATTGTCGACGCCGGCGTACGCCGGGTCGAGCACGTTCGGGTCGGACGGGTCGCGCATCGCGGCGTCGAAGTCCACGACTCCGTCGGCGAGTTGCTGCGACCGGATCCAGGCATTGACCTGTTCGCGATAGGTCTCGCTCTGCGGAGCCAGCAGGGTTCCGTCGAACAGGGCGTTGGAGGCGGGCATGATCGTGCCGAGCCAGATCTTCACGCCTGCGGCGTGGGCCTCGGCGATGAGCTGCTGGTAGCCCGCGATCAGCTGGTCGGCGGTGGTGGTCGCCGGGGGTATGCCGAGGTCGTTGATACCTTCAAGCACCAGGACGCCGGTGACGCCCGGCTGTCCGAGGGCGTCGGTCTGGAACCGGCTGAGCCCGCTGGGGCCGGGGAACTGACCCGCGCCGTCGGTGAGCAAGCGGTTCGAGCTGATCCCGGCGTCGACCACCGACAGCGGAATCCCGGCGGCGTCGATCCGGCGCTGCAGGTCGTCGGGATAGCGGGCGTTCTTGTCCGCGGCGGAAAGGCTGACCGGAAGGCTGGCCGCGGTCGAGGCGACGAAACCGTCGGTGATCGAGTCTCCGAACGCCACGACGACGCCCGTCGGCTGCGGCGCCTCGACATCGATCCCGTCGGCGAACATCCACGCCTCCGTCACGAACGGAAAGCCGAGGTCGCTGCCCGCCGACGCCAGGTCGCCGCTGAGCGGTACCGAGTAGTACGAGGTGGCGTTGGCGTTCCAGTGCTTGGTCGGGGCGCCTTGCAGGCCGGGTGTGAAGATGCTGACCGCCAGCGGCTCGAAGGCCTGGAAGGTCAGATCCACCGGATCCGACACGACATCCCGGCCGGCCGGGGCGGTGACGCCGCTCTGACCGCCGAAGGTGACGTTCACCGGCTTCTGCACAGAGCCGCTGCCCGCTATCCCCACGGTCACGTGGCCGAAGGTCATCGGTGCGGAACCGAACCGGTTCGACAGGTGGATCCGCAGAACGCCGCCACCGAGATGCGGGGTGACGATCATGCGGAAGGTCTGGTCCGTGACCGCGGCCGGCACCGCGAGTCCGGCCGCGTCCAGGGGCGTCGCCGCATCGGTGGGGCTCGCCGTCCAGCTCGCGGCCCACTGCTCGCCCATCGTGGCGCCCGCCGCCTGTGCACGAGGCGGATCGGCGGCCACCATGAGGCCGCCCACCAGCCCGAGCAGGCCGAGCAACGCCGCGCTGCGTTGTCGTCTGTTCAACTTCCCTCCAGGGTTCGAGCCCGCCCGCGCGTCGGGATCACGGCGCGCGGGACGGCATTCGCCTATCGAAACTGTGTATAACATATACAATGTACGAAAGGAAGGCGTCGCTGAGGACGTGTCAGCCGGTCCGCCGAAAGGATGCGGGCAGATCCGTCGAGACCCGGTCGGAGAAGCTGGGCGGCCGCTTCTCCAGGAACGCGGTGACGCCCTCTCGCGCGTCGGGCGAGGCTCCGCGCTCGGCCAGGGTGCGCGAGTCGAGCAGGTGCGCCTCCCTCGGGTGGCCCGCCCCGAGCATCCGCCACAGCATCTGCCGGTTCAGCGCCACCGAGACCGGCGCGGTTGCGGCCGCGATCTCCTCGGCTAGCGCGAGGGCGGCGGGCAGCAGCGCGTCCGGTTCGTGAACTGAGCGCACCAGCCCGGCGGCGCAGGCCTCGTCGGCATCGAAGATCCGGCCCGTGCTCACCCATTCCATGGCCCGGCTGATCCCCACGACCCGCGGCAGGAACCAGCTCGAGGCCGCCTCGAGCACGATTCCGCGGCGGGCGAAGACGAACCCGAACTTGGCTTCGTTGGACGCCAATCGGATGTCGGCGGCCAGCATCATCGTGATGCCGGCCCCGACGGCAGGGCCGTTGAACGCGACGATCACTGGTTTGAGCGCCTCGAACAGCCGCAGCGAGACCAGGCCGCCGAGGTCGCGGTGGGTGTCCGGGTCCGGGTAGGCGAACCGGGTGCCGCCGAATCCGAGATCCGCCGGGGACCCGAGGTCGGCGCCGGCGCAGAAGCCACGGCCGCTGCCCGTGATGATCACGGCGCGAACCTCGTCGTCCGCGTCCGCGGCGTCGAGGACCGACAGCAGCTCGTCGCCCATCCTCGGGGTGAAGGCGTTGAGCCGTTCCGGGCGGTGCAGGGACACGACGAGTGCGGCGCCGCGGCGTTCGACCCGGAGCTGCTCGAATTCGGTGGCATCCCAGGCGATGGACGGCACGTCAGGTCTTGGGGCCACCGGCGGCATAGATCACCTGCCCGGAGACGAATCCGGCGCCCTCGCTGACCAGGAACGAGGCCAGGTGCGCGATATCCGCGGGCTGCCCCACCCGGCCGACCGGGATCTCCGCGGCCCGGTCGAGCTTGTACTGCTCGAAGGAGAGCCCGAGCCGTTGCGCGGTGGCGCGGGTCATCTCCGTCTCGATGAAGCCCGGTGCGATCGCGTTCGCGGTGATCCCGAACTTGCCCAGTTCGAGGGCCACGGTCTTGGTGAATCCCTGGATGCCGGCTTTCGCGGCCGCGTAGTTGGCCTGTCCGCGGTTGCCCAGTGCGGACGTCGAGGAGAGCGACACGATCCGCCCGAACCCCGCTTCCACCATGTACTTCTGCGCCGCCCGCGACATCAGGAACGCGCCGCGCAGGTGCACGGACATGACCGTGTCCCAGTCGTCCTCGGTCAGCCGGAACAGCAGGTTGTCCCGCGTCACGCCGGCGTTGTTGACGAGCACGGTCGGCGGCCCGAGCTCGGCGGCCACCCGTTCGACAGCGGTCCGCACGGATTCCGCGTCGGCCACGTTCACCGGTACCGGCAGGGCCCGGCCGCCCGCGGCCCCGATCGCGTCCGTTGTCGCCTTCGCCGCGGCATCGTCGAGGTCGAGCACGGCGACGGCGAGGCCGTCTTCGGCCAGCCGCGCGGCGATCGCCGCGCCGATGCCGCGGGCGCCGCCCGTCACGATGGCCGTTCTGTGCGCGTCGGTGGTCATGTCGATTCGCCTTCCGTCTCAATCGCGGGGTCTACGTAGAGGTCGAGCGTCGGGTGCTCCCCGCCGCCGTATCGGCTCAGGTCCGTCACGCCGGCGTCGGCGAGCACTTCGACGTCCAGCAGCGCGCGGCCGGAGCAGGACGCCGCGCCGGAGAGGATCCGCACCGCCGCGTCCGCCATGATCTCGGGGTCGCGCGCGCCCGCGAGGGCCTGGTCACCCCCCATCAGGTTCTTGATGACGGCCGTGGCGATCCTCGTCTGCGGCCACAGGCAGTTCGCCGCGATCCCGTCGGCCGCGAGTTCCTCGGCCCAGCCCAGGGTCAGCAGCGTCAGCGCGTACTTGGACTGGGTGTAGGCCGGAAAGCGGCCGAGCCAGTGCGGCGAAAGGTTCAGCGGAGGCGACAGGGAGAGGATGTGCGCGTGATCGGATCGCCGCAGGTACGGCAGGCACGCGCGGGCGAGCAGGAAGGCGCCTCGGACGTTGATCTGCTGCATCAGATCGAAGCGCTTGACCGACAGGTCCGCGGTCCCCGACTTGTCGATTGCGCCGGCGTTGTTGACGCAGATGTCGACTCCGCCGAAGCGATCGGCCGCGATGGCGACCGCCCGTTGCACGTCCTCGTCCCTGCGTACATCGCCGACCACGGCCACCGCCTCGCCGCCGGCGGCCCTGATCTCGGCCACCGCGGTGTGGACCGTGCCGGGCAGCCGGGGATCGGGCTCGCCGGTCTTCGCCAGCAGCACCGCGTTGGCGCCCTGGCGCGCGGCGGCCAGCAGAATGGCGAGCCCGATCCCGCGGCTGCCGCCGGACATCACGATCGTGCGCCCGCGCAGAGCCGAGGTCATCGCACCTCCCAGGTGTGGGCCGATCGGTTGTGGATAATATACATTATACACTTGTAAGATGTCACGAAGCGGTCGGACGCCCGGCGGGCGGTGCTTCCCGCAGTCGGCCGCTGAGAGATAATGACTTATACAATGTTCGATGTGACACGGCCGAGACAGGGCCGGGTCGCCTGGTCACGAGGAGGCCGTCATCGCCAGCCGCGGTTCAACCCTGCCCACGACCTTCGAGGACGACGGGCTGTCGTCCGGCGGGCTCTCGCGTCCCACGAGCGCCCAGCAGGTCGCCGACTACATCCGCCGCATGATCTTCGCCAACCGGCTGCGGGCCGGGGAGCGCGTTCCCCAGGATGAGATCGCCGCGGAACTGCGGGTCAGCCGCGTCCCGGTGCGCGAGGCCGTCATCGCGCTGGACCGCGAGGGCTGGGTCATGATCGAGCCGCATCGCGGAGCGTTCGTGGTCGGGCTCGACGAGCAGTCCACCCGCGACCACTACGAGCTGCTGGGGCGCATCTACGGCCTCGCCGCCCAGCGGGCCGCGCAACGCGGCTCGGACGAGGGGATCGCCGCCCTGGTCACCTTCAGCAAGCTGCTGTTGGACGCCACGGATCCGCACGAATTCTCCAAGCTCAACCTCGAGTTCCTGCGCCGGATGGTGGCGCTCGGCGGGTCGCGCCGGATGAGCACCGCGATGCGGCAGCTGGCGCACAGCATCGTGCCCGGCGACTTCTTCGCGGAGGTGCCGGGCGCGATGGCCGTGCACAAGCGCGGTATGCGGGCCGTGGTCAAGGCGCTCAAGGCACGGGACGGCGAGCAGGCCGACGTGGAGCTGTCCGCCCTGCTGCGCCGCGAGGCCGACAAGGTCGTGGTGATGTTGGAGGCCACGGGCGCGTTCGGCGAGCGCGAGGCCGACTGACCCGCGCATCACGGCACCCTCCAGGCTTCGAGGACGGTCTCGGTGCCGGTCGGCGTGGCGACCAGTCTGAGGCAGTGCTCGAGCACCTGGGTGCCGTACTCGAGCGGGGTTCCGGCCACCGCGTCGGTTGCCAGCACCACCCGGTACGAGCGGTTCACCGCGTCGAACACCAGGCAAGGGATCGCAATGTTCAGCGATACCCCGGCGACCAGGATCGACGTGATGCCCGCGTTGCGCAGCAGTGCGTCGAGCCGGCCGTCCGCCATCGGCGAAAGGCCGTGGTGCCTGGGCAGGACGAGATCGCTCTCGGCGTAGACCTCGGACACGGGTCGGACCGAGGAGGTGCCGGGCGCGTTGACGGCGCCTGCCTTCAGCGCTCCCGCGAACAGCCGGGCGTTGCGGTTCGCGCCGAAGCCGTTCGGCAGGTTCTCCGCGGTGGCGTGGACGACCGGCACACCGACCGCCCGCGCGGCCGCGGCGAGCCGGGCGGCGTTGCCGACGACGCCGATCCGCGCCGCCGCTTCGGCCAGTGCCGGGAACGCGCTCTCGGCACCGACGATGCCGTTCTGCAGTTCCTGCAGCACCACTGCCGTCCGGCCTACCGGCAGCAGTTCGCGCACTGTGGGCTCACTCACCTCGCACGCACCACTTCGACGCCGAAGCGCTCGGCGTTCTCCAGATAGCCCATACGGCTCGGCGCCGGCAGCCGAACCGAGAGCCAGGTCACTCCCAGCTCGGCCAGCTGCAGCGCCTCCTCGACGAGCCGCCGGGGATCGAACACCGAGCGGTGGTGCGGGTGGGAGAACGGTATGCAGCAGATGTCGATCGGATCCGTGCGACCGGCCCGTTCCGCGGCGTGACGCAGTTCGCCGATCGCTCGTTTGAGGTCGTCGAGATCTTCCATCGGGGCGGTGCGGGTCGCCTTGGCGAAGCCCTGCGACGCCGGGAAGGGCAGCCATCCCCGGCCGGATTCGACCACCCTTCGGATCGCGGAGGCCGAGTTCCCGCCGAACCACAGCGGAGGATGCGGCCGTGACACCGGCGCCGGACGCAGTAGGTTCCCCTGGGGTCCCGGCGAGCCTGCCCATGCCGCCGTCATCGTGGCGACGGCTTCGTCGAGCAGCGCGCCTCGGCGGTGGTAGTCCACTCCCAGTGCGGCGAATTCCGGCTCCAGGTACCCCACGGCCAGGCCGGCGATCACCCGGCCACCGGACAGCGCGTCCAGGGTCGCGATGCCGTGCGCGGCGAGTACCGGTCGGCGGTACCCGGCGATGTAGACGTTGGTGTGCAGCTTCAGCCGCCGTGTGGCCGCGGCGGCGAAGGACAGCGCGATCAACGGGTCGAGCGCATGGTGGCCGCCCGCGGCGACCCAGGACGCCGGGGGGTAGGGATGGTCGGTGACGTGGCAGGCGTCGACACCCGCGGCCTCCAGCGCAGCGGCCATCTCGCCCACCGCCTCGGCGCTGATCAGCTCCGCGCCGCGCTCGACCTGCTCGGTGGGCAGCGCCACGGACCAGCGCACGGGTCCTGCTGTCGCCGTTGACATAGCAACTACTATGACAGGGCCGAGGCGGAAATTCCAGATCCACGGTCCGGATCCACAGCCGAAATCCCGAGACGGGCAGGGTGGGCAATGACGCACACCGCAGTGCTGGCAGAGCTGTTCGAGGCGGTCCTGGCCGAGGAGCCGGACCTGCCCGCGCTGGTCCAGGACGGTCGCACCTTGAGCTTCGGCGACTGGTGGGCGCAATCCGCCGCCGCCTGCTCCGCGCTGGCCGAACTCGGCGTCGGCCGCGGCGACATCGTGCTGCTCCTGCTGCCCTCAGGCCGGGACTTCGCGGTCTGCTATCTCGCCGCGATCCGGCTCGGCGCGGTGGTCTCCGCCGCCAATCCGCGCCTGGGCCCGACGGAGATCGGGCACATCATCGCTCGTTCGGCACCGAGTGCGATCATCACGGATACCCCAGCCCGCATTCCGACAGGGGTCCGATGCCGCGTCCGGACGCCGGACGAGTTGCGTATGCAAGGCGCAACGGCGGCTTCCGCGCCGCGTTGGACCGCCGTGCCCGAGGACGATCCCGCCGTCATCGTGTGGACGAGCGGCTCGACCGGCCTGCCCAAGGGCGCCTGGTTCGACCACCGGACGCTGGCGTTCATCGCCGCCGAGGTCGGCCCGCTCAGTGCGTGGCACGACCGGAAGCTGATGCCGATCCCCTTCGCGCACACCGCCTACATGACCAGGGTTCACGACCAGCTCAGGCACCGCGTCGCACTGGTGCTCACCTCGCCGGTATGGACCGCGGACAGCATGCTCGACATGCTGACCCAGCAGCGCGTGACGGTCGGTCAGGGCGTGCCGACCCAGTGGGAGAAGCTCATCGCGCTCGACCGACTCGCAGAGGCCGATCTCTCCTGCCTGCGGCTGGTGTCCACCGGGGCCAGCCGGGTGCCGGCCGCCCTCGTGCCCGCGCTGCGCGAGCGACTGGGCTGCGCCGTGGTCGTGCGCTATGCGAGCACCGAGGTGCCGCTCGCGTTCGGCACCCGCATCGGCGATCCACCCGCGACGGTGGCGCACACGGTCGGACGGCCACTGGGCGGTGCCGAAGTCGAGATCCGCACCGTGGCAGGCGAGCCCGCCGCGACCGGCCGGACCGGACGGATCCACCTACGCTCCCGAGCCGCCATGCGCGGCTACTGGCAGGACCCTGAGCAGACCGCCCGGACCATCGCCACGGACGGCTGGCTCACGACCGGCGACCTGGGCCGCCTCGACGCGGAAGGCAACCTGACCATCGTCGGGCGAGCGGACGACATGTATATCAGAGGCGGCTACAACGTCCATCCAGCAGAGGTGGAAGCGGCCCTGTCAGCGCATCCCCGCGTCACCAGAGTGGCCGTCGTGGGCGCGCCGGCGCCGGTGATCGGCGAGATCGGGGTGGCGTTCGTAGTGGCGGAACACGACGGAGCGCAGGGCCGTCTCGGCGCGGCGGAACTCCAGGATTGGTGCCGCGAGCGGATCGCGGATTACAAGACACCGGACGCCGTGGTGTTCGTGGAGGACCTCCCCGTCAACGCGACCTACAAGATCGACACGGCCCGCCTCCGGGAGATGGCCGTCGCCGCGACCGCCCGCTCCTCAATGCGCCGGCCAACCCACCGCGTCGAAGACGGCGACCGGATCGAGGTAGTCCCGCCAGTGCACGACCTCCCGATCGCGGAGTGTGAGCACTGAGATGTACCGGTTGGCATAGCGGCCCCCGGCGCCGACGACGCGACCCTCGGAACCGTATTCGAGCACTACGACGCCCTTCGTTACATCGTGGTAGACGGCCAGGTCGAAGCAACGGTCAAGGACGAGCATGCTGCCGTAGGGGCGGTAGAGCTCGGCGACCGCCGTGCGGCCTTCGACACGCGCCGGATAGCCGGGGACCGTCACCACGTACTCGACGGTGACGTCCTCAGCGAGGAGGTCGAAGAAATGGCCGGGCTCGACCAGCCCGTCGAGGCCCTGCTCGATGATCCGGAAGAACGGGTCGAGCGCGGCGAAGTCGGCCGGGTCGGCGATGGGGGTCTTCACGGTGCCTCATCTACTTCCACGCCGGAGCGGTCTCGGCGGCGAACTCGGCGAAGCCGATCGGCTCCTTGCCGGTCACGGCGAGGACGTCGCCGTTGGGACGGGAGCCGTGCCCGTTCGCGATCGTCTCGGTGAGCATGCGCAGGACCTCGCCGTACTCGGCGGGCACGCCTGATCTGACCATCGCGCTGACCCATTCGTCGCGATCCGTGTCCCGATACGCGATGGTCCGGCCGACGGCGGTCGAGATGATCAGGGCGGCCTCGTCGAGCGTCAGCGACTCAGGACCCGTCGGGGCGTAGGCGCGGCCGGCGTGCAGCTCGGGCTCGGTGAGAGTCGCGGCGGCGACGGAGGCGATGTCCGCGGCGTTGACGAAGGCCTCGGCGCCGGTGCCGTTGGGCACGACGATCTCGTCGTCGATCGGCTTGAGGAACGTCTCGCTGAAGTTCTGCATGAACCACGCCGGGCGGATGATCGAGTGGCTGAGCGAGGGGCGCGAGATGAGATCCAGCTCCACGGCGCGCAGCGCCACCTCGGCCGGGGCGTACTCCATGCCGTAGGCGCTGAGGTAGGTGACATTCCGGACGCCGGCCCGCTCTGCCTGGTCCAGGAATCGAGATACCACGTCGGCGAAGTCGACGCGCAGCACGGGCGACACGAGGTAAACCCCTGTCACACCGTGCAGGGCTGACTCGAAAGTCGCAGGGTCGTCCCAGTCGAAGTGGACCTCGGCGCGCGTCCGAGCCGCGGTGCGCACGCCGTATCCGCGCTCGGACAACCGAGCGGCGACCCGCGAGCCGGTCTTGCCGGTGGCGCCGAGGACGAGGACACGATGGTTGGCCATATTGCTCATGAGTTCATGATCGAGGGAAGTACATGAGCGGCTCAATGGCGTTGACGCTCAATTTTTTGTGCGGAACACTCATGGGGTGGATGTCCTACAAGAGCATCTGATCCGCGCCCGGGCAGCGGGAGGACTGTTCGCCCGGTCCATCGCGATCGCCCCGTGGGGCTTACGGCTGCCCGGAACGATCCAGCTCGCCGTGCACGCGGTGGTTCAGGGCCATGCCTGGCTGTGGACGGAGGGGAGCGACGACGCGCTCGAGTTGACGGCCGGTGACCTGGCGATCGTCCGCGGAGGACCGGATCACTTCATCGCCCACGAGCCGGGCGCGCGCTGCGCCTCGCCGGAGGAGTTCCGTTTCTCGGTCAACGGCGACGACCGGGGAAGGCCGGACGCCCGGAGCACGGTGTTCCTCTGCGGGGCCTACCGATTCGCCGGCGATATCGGTGCCGGACTCGTTCAGGCGCTTCCGCCGGTGCTCTCGCTTCCCGCGAGCATCGACGATCCGATCCACAGCGTGGTCACGCTCCTGTCGAGGGAGATGTCGCACGCCGAACCCGGCCAGCAGACAGTGCTCGACCGGCTGCTGGACGTCCTGGTGGTCCTGGGCCTCCGCACCGGCCTCGCGCGCAGCCCGGACGCCCCGGCCTGGTTCCGCGCGGCCTCGGATCCCCGCCTCTCACCGGCGCTGCAGGCGATGCACGCGAGAGCCGACGAACCGTGGAGCGTCGACGATCTCGCGAGGCTCAGCAACATGTCCCGGGCCACGTTCGCGCGCGTCTTCCAGCAGGCGCTCGGGCAGACGCCCATGAAATACCTCTCGGACTGGCGGATGACGCTCGCCCGCGATCTCCTGCTGGCCCAGGACGCAACGCTGAACGAGGTCGCCGCGCGCGTGGGGTACTCATCCTTATACGCATTCGCGACAGCCTTCCGCCGACACCACGGAGAGCCTCCACGGCGTTGGCGGCAGCGAGAGGCGCTGCGGACACCTGACAGCATCCCAGGGCACTGACCGGCTACGACGTCGATTCCGAGGCGCGACCCAGCATCGCGCCCAGCCGTGCCGCGTGTTCGTCGGCGTCCCCGAAGCAGGTGGCGAGCAGCCACGCTCGTTTCAGATAGAGGTGAGCCGGCACCTCCCAGGTGAAACCCATTCCGCCGTGCACCTGGACGCAGGTGCGGCCGCCCTCCGTGGCCGCCTTGTCGGCCAGCACTTTGGCGGCGGAGGCTGCCTCGTCGGCGTCCTCGGCATCCGGATCGTCCGCGGCGAGCGCCGCCACCAGCGTGGCCGCCCGCGCCAGGTCGAGTTTGACCAAGGATTCCGCCAACAGGTGCTTGACTGCTTGGAAGGACCCGATGACGCGACCGAACTGGCTGCGCTCGCCGGCGTAGCGGACGGCGAGGTCGAGCGCCCCTTGGGCCACTCCCACCTGCAAGGCGGCGGTCAGCACGGTGCCCTCGGCGCGCCAGCGCGCCGCGTCGGCGGCCGAGCCGATCCGCTCGCCGAGGCCGTGCGGCAGGGTGACCAGGGACAGCGGGGTGAGCGGGTCGAGCGGCCGAGCCACCGGCCGGTGGGTGTACTCCCCCGCGAGCGAGCGGAACAGGCCGTCGTCGTTCACTGCGACGAGATGGGTCGCCGATCCCACATGCTCCGCGACAGGGATCCGGTCGCGGACGTCCAGCATCGCCACGACCGCCTTGCCGGTGACCGCTTCCGGCACGACGGAGGCCGCGAGCGCGGTCGGCACCAGCGGACCGGGAACCAGGCCGCGGCCGAGTTCCTCGAACAGGACGGCCGCGTCGGCGAAGCCGAGTCCCATTCCGCCGTCGCCCTCCGGCACGGTCAGACCGAAGAGGCCGAGCCGCGCCAATGCGGCCCAGCTCCCGTCGTCGAGAGCCGGGGCGTCCGCAGCGGCCAGCAGCCGGTCGTGCGGCCAGAGGTCGCGCACGAGCTCGCGCAGGGTGGAGCGCATGGCGCGCTGCTCGGCGGTGAGGGTGAGGTCCATCCGCAAATCCCTTACTGTGATCAGCGACCGCGGAAGACCGGATCGCGCCGCTCCAGGAAGGCGCGTACGCCCTCCTGACCGTCGACGCCCGTCATGTTGATCTCCGCGGCCATCGCCTCCTCGGCGAGCGCGGTCGCCCGGTCGACGTCCAGGGCCCGGTTGATCAACCTCTTTCCGAGACTGAGCGCAATCGTAGGGCCGGCGGCCAGCCGCGCCGCCAGCGCCGCCGCCTCGGCGGCCAGCTTCTCCGCGGGCACGACGGCGTTGACCAGGCCGAGGCGCTGCGCCTCGGCGGCGGGCAGGTCGTCGCCGAGGAAGATCAGCTCCTTGGCACGCTGCGGACCGACCAGGCGGGTCAGCAGGTAGGCGCCGGCGCCGTCGACCACCAGACCCCGCCGCGCGAAGATCTCCACGAACTTGGCCGATTCCGCGGCGAGTACGAGGTCGCACGCGTAGGCGAGGTGGCAGCCGATGCCGGCGGCCGTTCCGTTGACCGCGGCGATCACCGGCTTCTCGCAGTCGAGCACCGCCGAGATGAGCCGCTGCGCACCGCTCGCGATCGCCCGGGCGACCGACCCGGGCACCTTCTCCGGCCGGCCGCCTCCGGTGCCCGCCCCGAGGTCGGCGCCGGTGCAGAAGTGCCGCTGCCCGGCGCCGGTCAGCACGACCGCGCGGACGTCCGGATCCGCGCCCGCCTCGCCGAGGCGGGCGATCAGTTCCTCGCGCTGGTCGGCCGTGATGGAGTTGCCCGCGCGCGGCCGGTTCAGGGTGAGCCAGGCGACGCCGTCGCGGCCGCGTTCCCAGCACAGCTCGGTCGGTTCTGAGCCTTCGGGCGACAACGGTTCCGCCTCTCCCTCGCGTCTGAAAAATATAGTATAAAGTATGCGCCATGCGGTGGCTACGGAAAGGGGAGCCGGCTTTGAACGACAAGGTCTACATCCACGAATTCATCTCCATCACGAAGCAGAACCGGGCACGGTACATGCAGCACATCGCGGCCAACTGGAGTCCGATCGGCCAGGACCTGCGCCACCAGCTCTGCTACGGCGTCTGGGGCGTGGTCGGCTCCACCGGACACTGGCCCCAGGTGGTCAACATCTGGGAGGAGGACGGGTTCGCGGGGCTGGCCGCGTCGTTCCGGACCGAGTTCGGCAACCCCACCCTGCAGGATCCTTCGCTGGCGAAATGGTGGGCGGCTGCGGCCGACCTGCGCTCGGGCGGCCTCGACCGCTTGCTGGTGCCGCATCCGGACACGCTCGGCATCGAGGCGCTGTGCGCGGGCGGAACCGTCGGCGAGGTGTATGCGCACGAGATGATCACCGTCCTGCCCGGTGCCGCGCGGCAGTTCTTGGACTCGGCGGTCGTCGAGGCCGAGGCGGTGCACAAACGGTACGGCTGGCAGTTGGTCGGCGCGTGGTGGACCGCGATGCGCAACAACGACGAGTGCGTGCTGCTGTGGGCCATCCCCACGTGGGAGGCGTGGGCGGGCGCCGAGCAGGACCTGAGCCGGGGTCAGGACGTGCTGCTGACCTCGCGCGGCTCCGCCATCCTGCGTCGGGAGCGGATCCTGCTCGTCGACTCGCCGCTCTCGCCCCTGCGCATCGGCCGTCAGCCGTCCAAGGCCGACCGCACCGACTGGCAGGACTGAGCGGCCCGGATCGACCCCACAAATAACGGTCACGGCGTGCCGAGGATGGACACGAAGCTGAGCATCTCGCCGGGATAGCCGCCGAGGTTGTGGGTCAGCGCCAGCGAACGGGAGCCGAACGTGGAGATCCTGCGATCCGCCGGCGCCTCGCCCCGCAGCTGCAACCACGCCTCGAACATCATCCGCAGCCCGGAGGCACCGACCGGGTGGCCGAAGGACTTGAGCCCGCCGTCGGGATTGACCGGGAGCTCGCCGTCGAGGTCGAACGCGCCCTCGAGGATCCGCTTCCACGCCGATCCCCGCTCGGCCAGCTCGAGATCCTCCATGAGCACGAGCTCGGTCGGGGTGAAGCAGTCGTGCACCTCGGCCATCGCGAGCTCGTCGCGCGGCGAGCGGATCCCGGCCTGGGCGTAGGCCTGCCGTGCGGAGGCCGCGACCTCGGGGAAGGTGGTGTAGTCGTAGGCGGGATCCATCAGGCCGGAACCGTCGCCGGTCACCAATGCCAGGGCCTTGATCAGCAGCGGGCTTTCGGTGTAGCGGTGCGCATCCTCGGCCCGCACCACGACCGCCGCCGCGGCGCCGTCGGCCACACCCGCGCAATCGAAGACCGACAGGCCGCCCGCGACGGCCGGCATCGCGCACAGCTGCTCGACGGACATCTCCTTGCGGAACTGGGCCCGGGGGTTGCGCGCGCCGTTCGAGTGGTTCTTCGAAGCGATCCTGGCCAGAACCGTGCGCATCTCGGCGTCGCTGAGCCCGTACATGCGTGCGTAGGCCGGCGCCACCATGGAGAACATCGCGGCCGCGGTGAGGGTTCGCTGGGTGCCGTCGTTCGGGATCGGGAACGCATTGAGCCCCTGATAGCCGGAATCCTTGACCTTCTCGACACCGACAGCCATTGCGGTGTCGTACGCGCCGCTCGCCACCGCGTACACGGCCTGGCGCAGCGCCTCCGAACCGGTGGCGCAGTAATTCTCCACCCTGGTCACCGGCTTGTCCCGCAGCCGCAGCGGCCGGGACAGGGTCATGCCGCTCATCCCCGACTGCGCGGTGCCCAACCAGTAGGCGTCGACCTCTCCCTTGGCCACGCCCGCCGCCGCGAACGCGTCGCCCGTGGCGGCGAGCACCAACTCGTCCACGCCCATGTCCCACTGCTCGCCGAACCGGGTGCAGCCCATTCCGATGATGGCGACCCGGTCTTTGATGCTCTGACCCATCGTCACTCCCCTTCCGCTCGCATGCCGCGCACCGGCCGTGCCTTCCAGAAGTAGTTGTGCACGCCTTCCGCGGTCAGCAGCCGACGGAAGGTCAGCTCGACCCGCTGGCCGATGTGGATCTCGTGCTCGTCGATGTCGGTGAGCTCCATAGGCAGCCGCCCGCCGCCGTCGAAGTCGATGACCGCGAACACCACCGGAGGGCTCGGCGAATAGGCGAGGCGGTCCACGGTGAACGTGACGACCGTCCCGGTCGCGTCGGCCATCGGAGTAGGCGCGTCGTCCAGATGCGACGGGGGAAGCTGCGCGAAGCCGTCCTCGCCGGCCGAGCCGACGAAGCCGAACTTCCAGTCCCGGTTGCGCCAGGCCGCCGTCGCGGAGGGCCTGGCCGGTGCGGGCCGGCGGGGCGGCTCCACCGGCAGCAGGCCGCGCCAGGCGAGGTATCTGCCGTAGTCGACCGGGGCACCGGCGGCGATCTGATCGGCCACCGGAAGAACCGGCCGATATGCGGCGAGCGCCTCGGTGGTGCGGAAGACCGCGACGTCCGCGCCGTCGGACAGGTTCGCCAGCACGATGATCCGCTCTCCGACAGGCTCCTGCTTCTCCAGTTCGGCGGCGAACAGCAGCGCGGGCTGCGCCGCTCCCACGTTGCCGACCCGCCCGTCCAGGCGGTCGGCGAGCAGGTGCGGGGCGATGTCCGAGGCGCGGGCCACGGCCCTCGCTGCCCGCTCGTGCGGCCCGGCGACGATCAGTGTGCTCACCTGGCCGGGACTGACCCGCGCCTGCTGGAGCGCCGACTTGAGCGCTTCGGAGCCGAGTTCGGTGTACCGGGCGAGACCGAAGCGCTCTTCCCACAGGCTGGACGCCGCGTCCCCGGGTGCCCGCCATCGGTCGAGGAACTCCTCGGTCACCGTGGACCAGGCGAGCAGTTCGGCCACCACCGGCGCATCGGCGTCAGAGCCGACGAGCAGGGCTGCCGCGCCGTCGCCGCCGTTCGCCTCGTCCGACCCGCCGGGCAGGCCGGTCCGCATGTCGGCGGCGACCACGAGGCAGGCGGCACCGAGGTCCAGCCCCACGCGCAGCGCGCCCACGGCCGAGCGCGTCGAGCCCACCGCGTCGTACGCCGCGGTGGTGCGACCGAGCCGCAGGGCCGCGTGCACGGCGGTGGCGTTGGTCTTGTCGAGGTAGGCGGGTGCGGTGGTGCTGAACCACAGTGTGTCGGGCAGCACCGCGACCCCGGTCCGAGGCGAGAGGGCGAGTCGGGCGGCCTCGACGCCCATCGTGGTGGTGTCTTCGTCGAATCCGGCGACCGTCCGAGTGCCTGGGCCGCCGCCTGAGCCCGCCACCGCGGCGATGGCGGCGCGGTCGAGCCGTCGGCGGGGCAGGTAGCCGCCCCAGCTGAGAAGTCCACGCATGCCTTCGATTGTACTACATATAAGGTATACTTTACGCTAGCCTCTTGCTGTGAGCATAGCCGAGAACGAAGACGAGGTCAGGGCCGAGCGGCCGGAACTCCTGCCGCTGCACGGTATCCGGGTCCTGGCCCTCGAGCAGATGCAGGCCCTGCCGTACGCGACCCAGCTGCTGGCGCGGCTCGGCGCCGAAGTGGTCAAGGTGGAGCCGCCCGGCGCCGGCGACTCCGGGCGCGGATCCCTGCCCGCGATGACGGATCCGCACGGCCGCCGGGTCGGCGCCACGTATCTGCGCAACAACTTCGGCAAACGCAGCATCTGCGTGGACCTCAAGGACCCCGCGGGGGTGGATCTCGTACTGCGGCTGGCGCCGCGCTTCGACGTGATCGCCGAGAACTCCAAGCCCGGCGCGATGGTGCGGCTGGGCGTCGGATACGAGGACATCGCGGCCGTCCATCCGCGCGCCGTCTACGTCTCGGTGTCCGGCTTCGGCAACACGGTTCCGACCCCCTACCGGGACTGGCCGGCCTTCGCCCCCGTCGTGGAGGCCATGTCAGGGATCTACGAGATGAAGCGGACCGGCGATCTGCCGCCGACCGTCGCGCCGGTCGGAGCGCTGGGCGACATCGGCGCCGCGCTCTTCGCCTCCATCGGCATCCTGGCCGCGCTGCGCCACCGGGATCTGACCGGTCATGGACAATACGTGGACATCGCGATGTTCGACGCCGTGGTGGCGATGACCGACATCGTCACCAACTTCTGGTCCATGGGGCTGCGCAACGGGGAACTCGGCCCGCTGATCATGCACGGATTCCGGGCGAGCGACGGCTGGTTCGTGCTCCAGGTGGGCCGGGAGGCGCACTTCGCGAAGCTCGTGGCGCTCATCGGCCGCTCGGAATGGGCCGCCGATCCCCGCTTCGCCACCCGGCAGGGCTGGGTGGACCGTCTTGAGGACACGCTGCGCCCGGCGATCGAGAAGTGGGCCTCCGGCCTGACCAAGCTCGAGGCCTGTCAGCGGCTGGGCGCGGCCGGGCTCGCCGCCGGGCCGTGCCTCGCCGACGCGGAGGTGGCCGCCGATCCGCATCTCGCGGCGCGATCCATGCTGGTCGCGCTCCCGCGCACCGACGGCGTCGGCCAGCCGGTGCTCTCCCCCGGCAGCCCGGTGCGGCTGAGCGCCGCGCCCGCCCGGCCGGGCCGCCGGCCACCCTGGCTCGGCGAGCACACCGACGAGGTGCTGGCCGCCGAGCTCGGCCTCGGCCAGGACGCCCTCGGCGCGCTGCGTACCGCCGGCGTCATCGCCTGATCGCCTGGTGACGAGCGGCCGCCCAAGCGTCATAGTAGTTACTATGTCCCTGGGAGCAGGTCTCCCACCCAGCCACGAGGAGCGGCATGAACCCCGAAGACATGATCATGATCAGCGTCGACGACCACGTCGTGGAGCCGCCGGACCTCTTCGACGCCCACCTCCCGCGGAAGTACCGCGACCGCGCCCCGAAGGTCGTCCAGCTCGAGAACGGCACCGATGTCTGGCGGTTCGGGGACGTCACCATCCCGAACATCGGGCTCAACGCGGTCGCCGGGCGCCCGAAGGAGGAGTACGGCATCGAGCCGACCGCCTTCTCGGAGATCCGGCGCGGCACCTACGACATCCACGAGCGGGTCAAGGACATGAGCGCGGGCGGCATCCTCGCGTCGATGAACTTCCCGTCCTTCCCCGGCTTCAGCGGCCGGCAGTTCGCGGCGGCCAAAGACAAGGATCTCGCGCTGGCCGTGCTGCGCGCGTACAACGACTGGCACCTGGACGAGTGGGCCGGCACCTATCCGGGCCGGATCATCCCGATGGCGCTGCCCGTGCTGTGGGATGCGGAGCTGTGCGCCCAGGAGGTGCGCCGGGTGGCCAAGAGGGGCTGCCACTCCATCACCTTCACCGAGAATCCGGCGAAGCTCGGCTACCCGAGCTTCCACGACAGCAGTTGGGATCCGCTGTGGAAGGCGTGCAGCGACGAGGACGTCGTGCTCTCCATCCACCTCGGCTCCTCCGGCGAGCTCCTGGTCACCGCGCCCGACGCGCCGGTGGACGTGATGATCACGCTGCAGCCGATGAACGTCTGCCAGGCGGCGGCCGATCTGCTGTGGTCCCGCGTGCTCAAGCAGTTCCCCAACATCAAGATCGCGCTCTCCGAGGGCGGCACCGGGTGGATCCCGTACTTCCTCGACCGGATCGACCGCACCTACGAGATGCACCATCTGTGGACCGGTCAGGACTTCGGCGGGAAGCTGCCGAGCGAGGTGTTCCGCGAGCACTTCCTGACCTGCTTCATCTCCGACCCGGTGGGGCTGAGCCTGCGTCATCTGATCGGCATGGACAACATCGCCTGGGAGTGCGACTACCCGCACTCGGACTCGTCCTGGCCCACGGCGCCGGAGGAGCTGGCCGCGGTGGGCGACGGCGTGCCGGATGCGGAGCTGAACAAGATCACTTATGAGAACGCCATGCGATGGTACTCCTTCGACCCCTTCGCGCACCGGTCGAAGCAGAAGTGCACGGTCGGCGCGCTGCGCGCCGAGGTGGCCGGCCACGACGTGAGCATCAAGGCTCAGGGCGCGCGATCGGCGGCCGCGAACACCCAGATCGGGGCGCTCGCCGGGAACGCCACGGCCTGAGCCCGGAATGGCGGTGCCGGCTCGGGCTCCCCTGCGGGATCTCGAGCCGGCACCGTGTCGCGTGCCGGGCCTCACCCCGCCGGAAGGTCGAGGCGGAGCAGCCGGATCGCGTTCCCGCGGGCGATCTTGTCGATGGACGGCTGCGGCAGGTGCCCGAACTGCATCGCGGCGGCTTCCCGGGAGCGCGGCCAGGTTCCGTCCTGGTGCGGGTAGTCGGTCTCGAACATCACGTTGTCAAGACCGGCCTTGTCCAGCAGCTCCACGCCGACCGAGTCCTTGAAGAAGCAGCTGTGGATCTGCCGGTAGTAGTACATCGACGGCCGCTCCGGGCAGTTCAGCTGCCCGTTCGCCCACCCGCGATGCGTCTCCCACACGTCGTCGATGCGCTCGAGCAGGTACGGGATCCAGCCGATCTGCGCCTCGGCATAGAGCAGCTTCAGCTGCGGGAAGCGGTGCAGCACGCCGGAGAACAGGAAGTCGGTCATGCTGGCGACGCTGTTGCCGAAGATGATCGTTGCCCCGACCGCGCCCGGAGCGTCCGCAGAGGTCTGCGGGGTCTTGGTGCCCGAGCCGATGTGCATGGACAGTACGGTGCCGGTCTCCGCGCAGGCCTCGAAGAACGGATCCCAGTACCGCGAGTGCAGGCTGGGCAGGCTGAGGTAGGCCGGCAGCTCGCTGAATGCCACGGCGTGCACTCCGCGTGCGGCGTTGCGTCGGACCTCGGCCACCGCGAGGTCGACGTCCCACAGCGGTACCAGGCACTGCGGGATCAGACGGCCACCGCTGCCGCCGCACCACTCCTCGACCATCCAGTCGTTATAGGCCTCGACGCACAGCCTCGAGAGCTCCTTGTCCTTGCCCCACAGGAAGATCTGGCCGCAGAACCGCGGGTAGTTGGGAAAGCACATCTGGGCCTGGACGCCGTTGACGTCCATGTCCGCGACCCGCTCGGCGGGCTGCCAGCATCCGGGCCGCATGTCGGGGTAGTCGATGCCTTCGTTGGTGACCTCGTCGGCCGGCACTCCGGCGGAGGCGATGTACCGCTTGATCTGGGTACGGGCGTCCTCGTAGACCCACCAGGCCACGTTCGGCCCTTCGGTGCCCGGGGTCTCCACGTACCGTCCGTCGACGAGCTCGACCTGGCCGGCCGGCGCGTACTCGATCCGCGGACCGATGTTCCGGAGCCGCGCGGGCAGCCTACTGCTCCACAGCTCCGGGGGCTCGACCACGTGCGCGTCCACGTCGACCAGCGGCGGGATGCGGGTCAACCGCTCCTGCAACACGTCCTCGGTGAGGACACTCTCCGTCATTTCTTCTCCCAATCTGCCAGGTTGATGGGCCGTCAGCTCGATCGCACCGACGGGCCCGCGGCGCCTTCGGTGTACAGCGCGGCGATCTCGTCCGGCCGGTAACCCAGTTCCGCCAAGACCGCCTCGGTGTGCTCGCCCAGCGCGGGAACCGGGTCCCATCGCCACTCCCAGCCGGATACCTCGGGGGGCGGAAGCAGCGCCTGCACCGGGCCGACCGGCGAGTCCGCCGACCGCCATCGCCCCCGCTCGGTCAGTTGCGGGTGGTCGAGCACTTCCGCCGGCGTGTTGAGCCGGGCATGGCCGAGTCCGGCCGCCTCGGCCGCGTTCCGGCACTCGTCGAGCGTGCGCTCCCCCGCCCAGGCGGCGATGATCCCGTCCAGCTCCGAACGCAGGGCCACGCGTTCGGGGTTCGTCGCGTACCGGGCGTCGGCGGCCAGATCCTGGCGGGCTAGGACGTCGGCCGCGAGTCGGCGCCACTCGCGGTCGTTGGTGGTGCCGAGCACCAGCGTCTGTCCGTCCTTCGTGCGGTAGGCGCCATAGGGCGAGACCATGGGTGAGCTCAGACCGTTGGGCAGCACCTCGCCGGATCCGTAGCGGGCCTGGTTCAGCGCGAAGCCCATCCACTCGGCGACCACGTCGAACAGTCCGACGGAGATCCCGCTGCCCTTGCCGGTGCGCCCGCGGACGAGCAGCGCGGTCAGGACACTGGTCAGGGCGTATACGCCGGCGCCGATGTCGGCGAGCGGGATGCCGGGCTTGGCCGGATGTTCCGGAGTTCCGGTGATGGCGCAGGAACCCGCCTCGGCCTGGACCAGGAGGTCGTAGGCACGGGCGGCCGCGTACGGACCGTCCTGCCCGTATCCGCTGATGTCGACCGTGATCAGGCGTGGGTGCCGGGCGCGCAGCTTCGCCGGGTCGAGACCGATGCGGCCGGCCGCGCCCGGCGCGAGATTCTGCACGAGTACGTCCGCCCGGGCTATCAGCCGGGCGAGAACCTCCTTGCCGTGGGGGTGCTTCAGGTTCAGCGCGACCGACTCCTTGCTGCGGTTCGCCCAGACGAAGTGCGCTGACATGCCGCGCACGACACCGTCGTAGTTCCGGGCGAAGTCTCCGCCGTCGCGGCTCTCCACCTTGATCACCCGGGCGCCGAGGTCGCCCAACTGCCTCGTACAGAAGGGTGCTGATACGGCCTGTTCGACCGCGACGACGAGGAGGCCCTCGAGCGGGTGCAGCTGATCTTCCGTCGGCGTCATCGGGGCGCGAACCGCTGGCCGCCGTCCAGCCTGATGGTCTGGCCGTTGAGCATGGGATTCCGGATGATCGCCTCGGCCAGCCAGGCGTACTCGTGCGGCAGTCCGGCCCGCTTCGGGAAGGCCGCGTCCTTGGTCAGCGCGGCGATGAGCTCCTCGCGCGCGCCTTCGAGCGCGCCGGTGGCGAACAGGCTCGGCGCGATGGCCGTGACCCTGATGCCGAGGCCGCCCAGATCGCGGGCCATGGTGAGGCTCATGCCCGCGATGCCCGCCTTGGCCGCGCCGTACGCGACCTGGCCGATCTGACCCTCGAACGCGGCGATCGACGAGGTGTTGATGATCACCCCGCGTTCGCCGTCCTCATCCGGTTCGTTGTGGCTCATATGCCAGGCCTGCAGGCGGTTCAGGTTGAAGGTGCCGATCAGGTTCAGCTCGACGAGCGCGCGGAACTCGGCCAGCGGCATCGGCCCTTCGCGGCTGATGATCCGTCGGCTCGCCCCGCCCCCCGCGGTGTTCACCGCGATGTGCAGGCCGCCGTGCGCTGCCACCGCCTCAGCCAGCGCCCGCTCGACACCGTGCTCGTCGGTGATGTCGCAGGGGTGGAAGGTGGTGCCCCCGCCGAGGGCGGCCGCCGCCTGCGGTCCCTGGCCGGCGGGCAGATCGAGGATGGCCACCCGGGCCCCTCTCTTGGCCAGCAGCTCGGCGGTCGCCCGCCCCATACCCGAACCGCCGCCGACCACGGCGGCGATCTTGTGCTCGGCATCCATGCCAGGCCTCCTCGAGAGCTCGGTGTCGGCGGAGCAGCCTCCGCAACTTGAATATAATATACAATCCGAGATCTGTAAGGCATGTACGGCGAGAGAACACAGAGAGGTCGTGGGCCATGCGCGAGGCGGTCATCTGCGAGCCGGTGCGGACGCCGGTCGGCCGGTACGGCGGCGTGCTGCGGGACGTCCCGCCGAGCGAGTTGGCCGCCACCGTGCTGCGGGAACTCGTGCGGCGCACCGGGCTGAGCTCGGCGGAGATCGACGAGGTCTTCCTCGGGCAGTGCTACCCCAGTTCGGAGGCCCCGGCCATCGGACGGGTCGCGGCGCTCGACGCGGGCCTCGACGTGCGGGTGACGGGCCTGCAGCTCGATCGCCGCTGCGGCTCGGGCCTGCAGGCCGTGCTCAACGCGGCCATGCAGGTCCAGACCGGTGTCAGCGAGCTCATCCTGGCCGGCGGTGTGGAGAGCATGAGCTCGGCCGTCTTCTATTCGACCTCCATGAGGTGGGGCGCCAAGGGCGGCGAGGTGACCCTGCACGACGGTTTGGTCCGCGGACGGGTCACCGCGGGCGGTCGGCTGCACCCGGTGCCCGGCGGCATGTTGGAGACCGCGGAGAATCTGCGCGCCGAGTACCGGATACCGCGATCGGAGCAGGACGAACTCTCGCTCCGCTCGCATCAGCGGGCATGCGCCGCACAGGAGTCCGGATTGTTCGCCGAGGAGATCGTCCCGGTCCCGGTCCGCGATCGCGACGGCGAGAGGCTGGTGGACGCCGACGAGCATCCGCGTAAGGACGCGTCTCTGGAGGCGCTGGCGGCGTTGCGTCCGGTGCTGGCACGCCAGGACCCTGACGCCACGGTGACCGCGGGGAACTCCAGCGGCCAGAACGACGGCGCGGCCCTGTGCGTGGTCACCCATCCGGAAAACGCCGCACGGCTCGGGCTGCGCCCGCTCGCCCGACTGGTCTCCTGGGCAGTGGCCGGGGTGCCGCCGCGCACCATGGGCCTGGGCCCGGTCCCGGCGACCGCGAAGGCGCTGGACCGGGCCGGTCTCAAGCCGGCCGATCTGGACCTGATCGAGATCAACGAGGCGTTCGCGGCCCAGGTGCTCGCCTGCACCCGGGAATGGGGTCTGGCCGAGGCCGACTGGGAGCGGGTGAACGTGCACGGCTCCGGGATCTCGCTCGGCCACCCGGTCGGCGCCACCGGCGTGCGCATTCTCGCCACCCTGCTCAGGGAGCTCGACCGCCGGGGCGGCCGGTACGGACTCGAGACCATGTGCATCGGCGGCGGCCAGGGGCTGGCCGCCGTCTTCGAGCGGATCGCCGCCTGACGGGCGGTCAGCCGAGGGTGACCTGGCGGTAGTGCAGCCGCCAGCCTTTGGCGGTCAGCCGGAACAGGTCCCGGTAGTAGCCCATCGACTGCAGGCAGGGCACGGAGTCGGTGGTCGCGTAGAACTGCCAGTAGGACTCGGCCTGCGCGCGGTCTCCGTCCAGGGCCACCGAGACGGTGCTCACCAGATGCCGGGTGTGCGTGTCCGGGCCGGCCACGCCGGCGGCCCGCCGCTCGGCGCCCCCCGCCACGATGTCCGCCCGCCCCTTGCGGATGCGGGCACCGGGCAGCTCCCAGCAGGCATCGAGCGCGAAGAGCGCTCCGTAGTCCTCCAGCGTCCCTTCGTCGGCGTACCGGGCGAGCAGCGCGATCACGTTGCGGATCGCCAGCTCGTCCGCGACCCGCCGCACCCTGTCCTCGAGAGAAAAAATCATATATACAATGTACGGTAACCGCCCAGCCGAGCACGGAGGACGACGTTGACCTCGAATCCGAGCGCCGAGGACCCGCGCGGCGACCTGCGCTGGAGGACGACGAGCGGCCTGCTGGCCGAGGCCGCGCACCGGCTGGGCGAGGCCGAGGCCGTGGTGGACGGCGAGGTTCGGCTCTGCTATCGCGAGCTCGACGCCGCCGTCACCGAGGCCGCGCGCGCGTTCCTCGCCGCCGGACTGGCCAAGGGAGACCGGGTCGGCATCTGGGCGCCCAACTCGGCTGAATGGGTGGTCGCCGCGCTCGGCCTGCAGCGCGCCGGCGGAGTCCTGGTACCGCTCAACACCCGGTTCAAAGCCGAGGAGGCGGCGTACATCCTGCGCAGGAGCGGTGCGCGGATCCTTTGCGTGGTCGGTGAATTCCTCGGCCGCGACTATCCCGGGTCCCTGCTGGAGGCGGTCGGTGGCCGGTCCGGCGCACGGCCGAGCGGCCTGCCCGACCTTGAACACGTCGTCGTCTTCGGCCCGGCCCGGCCCGGACTCACCGCCTGGGCCGACTTCCTGGCCGCCGGCGCCGCGGTCGATGCCGCCGAGGTGGACAGGCGCGCCGCCGAGCTCGGCCCGGACGACCTGTCCGACATGCTCTTCACCTCGGGGACCACAGGGCATCCCAAGGGCGCGATGTGCACCCACGGACAGACTCTGCGCGCGTACGCGGTGTGGGTATCGGTGGTCGGGCTGCGCGAGGGCGACAGATACCTGATCGTCAATCCCTTCTTCCACGGCTTCGGCTACAAGGCGGGCTGGCTGGCCGGCCTCATCGCCGGCGCCACGATCCTGCCGGAGCCGACACTGGACGTCGCACACGTCCTCGAGGTCGTCCGCACGGAACGGGTGACCGTTCTGCCGGGCACCCCCACGCTGTACCAGACCATGCTCGAGCATCCCGATTTCAGCGACGAAGGCGTCTCGAGTCTTCGCCTGGCGGTCACCGGCGCCGCCACCGTGCCGCCGAGCCTGCTCTACCGAATCAAGGAGCGGCTCGGCTTCCGGCACATCGTCACCGGCTACGGGCTGACCGAGTCCTGCGCGATCGTTTCCATGGGCCGGTACGACGATCCACTGGAGACCATCGCGTCCACGGTCGGCCGGCCGCTGCCCGGACTGTCCGTGATCGCGGTGGACGAACGCGGCCGACCGGTGCCGGTGGGCTCCGACGGGGAGATCCTGGTCCGCGGGTACACCGTCATGAAGGGCTACTTCGACGAGGATGCCGAGACGACTGCCTGCGTGGACGCGGACGGCTGGCTGCACACCGGGGACATCGGCGTCATCGACGAGGACGGCCGGATCCGGATCACCGACCGGATCAAGGACATGTTCATCGTCGGCGGGTTCAACGCCTATCCGGCCGAGATCGAGAAGATCCTCGACGGTCATCCGGCCGTGGCGCAAAGCGCGGTCGTCGGCGTGCCGGACGTCCGGATGGGCGAGGTGGGGGCCGCCTTCGTAGTCCCGCGCAGAGGCGCCAGGATCGAGGAGGCCGAGCTGATCGCCTGGGCGCGCGAGCACATGGCCAACTACAAGGTCCCCCGTCGAGTGCACGTGGTCTCTGAGCTTCCGACCAATGCCGCGGGAAAGGTTCTCAAAACCATACTGCGTGAGCGGGCGGCATGATGACAGAGGCTTACGAGCCCGTGGACGGACTCGATGTCGAGGTGGACGGACCGGTGCTGCGACTGACCCTCAACCGGCCCGAACGACGCAACACGCTGACAGACATTTCCGTCGCCGGGCTTATCCGGGCTCTGGAGAGCGCCGCGACCGACGAGGGCCTGCGGGCCGTGCTGCTGACCGGAGCGGGCGAGGATTTCTGCGGGGGCTTCGACCTCATGACCCGCAACGCGAGGACGGAGGAGGAGGTCCGCCCCCGGACCGGGAGCATCCAGCGTCGGATGCCCACGCAGGCCAATCGGCTGATCCCATTGTTCCTCGGGATTCAACTGCCGACGCTGTGTGCGGTGCGCGGCTGGGCCGTCGGCATCGGCGCGCAACTCGCGGTGGCCGCCGACTTCACCGTCACGGCCGCCGACGCGGTGTTCTGGTATCCGTTCCTGCGACGCGGCTTCACCCCGGATTCCGGCAGCACCTGGCTCCTGCCCCGGGTCGTCGGACCGGCACGTGCCCGCGAGTTGCTCATGCTCGATCGCAAGCTCACCGGCGCCGAAGCGGTCGAGTGGGGCATCGCGCATGAGTCGGTCGAGCCGGACATGGTGACCGCCGCCGCCGACGCACTGGTGAACCGGCTCGCCGCCGGGCCGACCGTCGCGCTGGGACTCACCAAGGCCTTACTCGGCGCCGCGCCCGGACATGATCTGCATCGGCACCTCGCCGACGAGGCCTTCGCCATGGAACTCAGCTCACGAAGCCCCGACTTCCGGGAGGGCATGCGCGCGTTCGCGGAACGACGCAGCCCGGAATTCGAGGGTCGCTGACATGCCGGACTTTCATCCCGACCTACGTCGCACCGCTCGATTCATGCCACGAGATCTCGGGCTGCCGAGAACCCTGGGGCTCCAGCGGCGCCTCGATGCGCTGTCCCGCTTGCGGCGAGTACCCGACGTCTCCGTCATTCAACTGCCCACGGGTGCCTCGGTCCGGCTGCATGAGCCGGCACCGACATCGGCCCCGACGCCGGCCCTGCTCTGGATCCACGGCGGCGGCTACGTCATCGGCGCGGCGCAGCAAGAAGACCGGCTGTGCCGCGCGTTCGCCGCCGCGCTCGGGATCACGGTGGCGGCGGTGGACTACCGCCTGGCCCCGGAACACCCGTATCCAGCCTCACTCGACGACTGCGGCGCAGCGTTCGAATGGCTGGTCGACCATCCGACAGTAGAGCCGACAAAGGTTGCCGTCGGCGGAGCGAGCGCGGGCGGCGGCCTTGCCGCGGCGCTCGCGATCCGAGCGCGGGACCTCGGTTTGGTGTCACCGACGCTGCAACTCCTGTCCTACCCGATGCTCGACGACCGGACCGGGCCGGACGACGCGCGGGCCGCACGCGGCTTTCGGTGGTGGGGGCCTCGCAGCAACCGATTCGGCTGGGCCTCCTACCTCGGGGACTGCGATCCGGATATCGCGGTTCCAGCTCGGCAGGAGGATCTTCGGCGACTCCCCGCGGCGTGGATCGGCGTGGGCACCCTCGACATGTTCCACGCCGAGGACGTCCGTTATGCCGAGCGCCTTGCCGCGGCCGGTGTGCCGTGCGACCTGGCGGTGATCGAGGGCGCGTATCACGGGTTCGACGCCATCTCGCCCAGGGCCGCGGTATCCGGGAAGTTCTTTGAGAGTCAGTGTGCTGCTTTGCGCGCTAGTTTTTCCAGCTAGGTTCGCGCTTCTCGGCGAACGCCGCCGGACCCTCGAGCTGGTCCGGGTGCCCCCACAGACTCACCAGCTCGGCGGCGCCCGCCTTACAGGCCTGGGTGAGGCCGTACTCGAACGCACCCCACAGCGCCCGTTTCGTGGCGCGCACGGCCGCGGGCGAGTTCCTGGCGATCTTCTCGGCGAGCTCCTGGGCAGCCTCATGCAGTCGCTCCGGCGGATCGACCACCTCGCCGACCAAGCCGAGTTCGTACGCGCGCGCAGCGTTCATCCGCTCATGGCGTCCTACCAGTGCCATGCGCAGCACCGCCTCCGCCGGCATCTTGCGCAGCAGGCCGATGGTCTCCACTGCGCTCACCTGTCCCACCGACACGTGCGGATCGGTGAAGGACGCATCGCTCGCGGCCAGCACGATGTCGGCGTCGGCCACGAAGTGCAGGCCGCCGCCGGCGCAGATTCCGTTCACCGCGGCGACTACCGGTTTGTCGATGCCGAGGTGCCACGCGGTGAATCCGAGGTCGAAGGCCTCCAGCGAGTCGCGGTAACGCTCCATGCCGATTCCGTCCCCCGCCAGCTCGACCACGTCGGCACCAGTCTGGAAGGCCGGGCCGTGCGCCGCGTTGACGATGACCCTGACCTCGTTGTCCTCGGCCAGCTCCATCCAGGCGGCACGCAGTTCGGTGCGCATGGCGGCATTCATCGCGTTGCGACGGTCCGGCCGGTTGAAGATCAGCCAGCCGACGTGTCCGCGCCGCAGCACCTCGAGGGTCTGATAGCTCACCGCGCGTCTCCTTCCAGCTCATGCAGCGGTGTATAGCCCGCGGCGAGTTCACGGCGCAGCACCTTGCCGATCTCGTTGCGGGGGAAGTCCGCTTTCATCAGACGTATCGCAACGGGCACCTGATATGGCGCCAGCCGGTTACGTAGAAAGGACCGCAGTTCCCGTTCGGTGGGTTCGCCGGGCGCACCGGCGGGTTCCGGGATCACCCAGGCGACCGGAACCTCGCCGAGCCGCTCGTCCGGCACACCGGCCACGCAGGCATCGGCGACCTGCGGATGGCCACGCAGCGCGGCCTCGACGTCCTGCGGGACGATTTTCAGGCCGCCCCGGTTGATCATGTCGGAGACGCGGCCCTCGATCCACAAGAAGCCGTCCTGGTCCAGTCGGCCGAGGTCGCCGGTCCGCAGCGCGCCGTCCACCACCCGGCCGGGCGGCAACGTCGTCGCAAAGGGCGAATGCACAAAGACCTCGCCGACTTCGCCTGCTGGCATCTCGCGGTGCTCCTCGTCGAGGATCCGTACGGAGATTCCGGAGTGCGGGCGACCGACCGCGCCGAGCTTGGCCTCGCCGAACCGGCGGAGGTCCGCGGCGCTCCAGCCGACGACCTCGCCGCCGAGCTCGGTCTGCCCGTAGGAGTTGAGCACGTCCACGCCGAACTTCTGGTGGAATCGGCGCGCCTGGTCGGGGACCAGCGGTGCGGTGACCGACCTGACCAGGCGCAGCGGCTTGAGGTCCTCGATCCGCGGATCGGTCAGCAGCATCGACATCATCGCCGGTGCGAGCACGGTCGATCTGATCCCGAACCGCTTGACCGCCGTCGCGTAGTCGAGCGCGTCGAATCGGTCGAGCAGCACCACCGGCGCGCCCAGGCGGAACGCGAACAGCGTGTTCCAGATCCCGGCCCAGAGCGCGAGCGAGGTGGGGACCAGGTTGGGCATCGCCGGACGGTCGCGCTCGTCGCTGCCGGCACCGCCACGCGCCGAACCGCGCAGGCGCGCGATGACCGTGTCGATGCCTTCGAGTACCGCGCGATGCCGCAGTACCACCGGTTTGGCCGCACCCGTCGTTCCGGAGGTCCGCATCACGAGCGCCGCATCCTCCGGAAAGACAGCGTGCGATTCCCTCCGGCCGCCGACTGAACGCACGTGGGCTCCGCCGACGATCAGCGCAGCCGGTTCGATATCAGTAAGCTGCCGCTGCAGCTCGGCCTCCGGCAGCCGCGAGTTCACGGGTACGTAGACTCCCCCCGCGAACCAGGTGGCGAACATCCCGACCACGGCGTCGATGCCGCGATCCACGATGCAGGCGACCGGGGCCCGTCGAACCCCGCCCAGCTCGAAGGCGAGGTCGCGAGCCGCTTCCGTCACCTCGGCCAAGGTCGCCGAACCGTTCTTCCAGTGCACGACGGTCGTCTCCGGCGCGCCGGGATACGAGTTCAGCAAGCCCGAAAGCTCCTCACCCACCGGCGACTCCCCCTCCAGCGGACGAAAGGCTCCGGGCGAGCACTTCGAGCTGTTCTTCGGGGTGTCCGAGCAGCTCTCGGCCGGTCCATGCCCGCTTGAAGTACAGGTGCGCGTCGTGCTCCCAGGTGAAGCCGATGCCGCCGTGCAGCTGAATCGTCTCGGCGGCCACGGCGACGAAGGCCTCTGAGCAATAGGCGTGCGCGATCGCCGCGGCCTGTTTCAGCTCCGGAGCGTCGGGCCGGCCGGCGGCGGACCTGGCCGCCGTCATCGCCGCGGAGCGCGCCGACTCGACGAGGATCAGCATCTCGGCGGCCTTCTGCTTGACCGCCTGGAAGGAGCCGATCGGCCGGCCGAACTGGATACGCGCCTTCGCGAACTCCACCGTGGCCTCCAAGCAACGTCCCGCGGCGCCGGCCTGCTCGCCGGCGAGAAGAGCCCGGGCGACGTCGAACGCCCGGCGAACGGCCGTGACGGCGTCGGAGCCGCCGATCCGACCCGCTGCCGGTACCCGGTCGAATATGAGACGCGCCTGTTTACGGGTCTGATCAAGGGTGGACAAGGGGATCGCGCGCAGTCCCCGCGCCGTCGCGTCGACGGCGAACACCCGCAGTCCCTCGGGCGTGCGCGCGGGAACCAGGATCAGGTCGGCGAAGGCCCCGTCGATCACGTAACCGGCCTCGCCGCTCAGCACGGCCGCACCCTCCCGTTCAACCGCCTCCACGGACGGGCGGTCGAGCGCGCTGGTACCGAAGGTGTCGGAGGTGACCACCGTCGCCACCGTCGATCCGTCGCATATCCCTGGCAGATACCGTTCCCGCGCCGCGGCATCGTCCAGCGCGAGCAGTAGCGGCGCGGCCAATCCGGCGCCGGAGAACAGCGGCGCACACAGCAGGCAGCGGCCGGCCTCCTCGAAGACGATCCCGAGTTCCACCGCGGAGAATCCGGCTCCGCCATACTCCTCCGGGACGGCGAGCCCGGCCAGATCGAGTTCGCCGCACAGGCGCCGCCACAGCTTGTCGTCCCAGCCACGGGCGGTCGCCATCCGGCGGCGGACCTCGCTCGGCGCGGAGAGATCCGTGAACGCGGCCCGCACGCTCTCCCGCAGCAGCGTCGCTTCGTCGGTCACGGCCGCTCCCGCCGAAATCCCGCGATGGTCGCGTCGAAGACCCCTGCCAGCGAGGCGGCGCGGCCGGGTGGCTCGGGCAGCCGCACCGGGCCGTGCTCACGACTGGGCAGCAGCACCGTGGCCGTGGCCGGCGAGGTCGTCTCGCCGCGCTGGTTGCGCGTGTGCAGCTCCAGATCCACGGCCGGCCTCCCCTCGTCGGCGAGGTAGCGTCGGGCGACGCGGCCTTCGATCCACTGCACGTCGCCGACGTAGTTGAACTTGCGGAACTCCACGCGCAGCCGCCACAGCCAGGCGTCGTCCCCCATCCAGTCGGTGCAGGCATGGATGAGCCAGGTCTCCCGCATCCGTCCGTAGTCGAAGGTCGTCGGATTGCCTGACTTCCGGGCGAAGGAGGGATCCCAGTGCACCCGCTGCATGACGTCCGGCACGCCGAGTTCGTCCAGGTGATAGAAGCGTGGGATGCGTTGCCGGTTGAGGTAGCCGAGCCGGAGCGGCGCGACGTCGTACATGCCCATGCCCATCCCGACGTGCCAGCAGATCATGTCGGTGACGGTCAGCGGCCCCTTCACGAGGGTGCTGATCGGGTCGCCGACGCTCACGTCCTCCCACCACCGGGGCTCCGCGCCGCGCGGCCCCTCCTGCGCGTAGTGGGCGTCCACCTCCGCGATCGCGGCCTCGTCCCAGTGCCCGACGGCGATGTCGTCGTACTTCTTGCGCTCCCTGGCCTTCTCCCGCTCGGTGCGGTACATCATCCGGTACTGCGCGCCGAGCAGCGTCCCGTCATCGGTCCGGAAGGCCTGCGCCGTCCACTCCTGGATTCCGCGGCCGCCGAATTCGCTCGGCTGGTCGACGACGTCCACGAGCGCGGTACGACGGCGGATCCGGCGATCGGGGCCCAACGGCGCCCACCACTCGCGCTCGCTCGCGGCGTAGAAGGCGTGTACCCCCCGCAGCGGGTCGCCGCGCAATTCCGATTGCCGCGCCAGTTCCTCCGCGGAGAGCGAATCCTCGCCGATCAGGCTGTCGCCGCCGACCAACGCGGGAGGCGCGATCGAACCCTTCCACCGGGTGCCGGCCGCGTGGTCCGGATCGCACCAGAGCGGGTTGTCGTCCCCGTACGCGCGGGCGACCTGTCTGAAGGCGTCCTCGCCCGGCCGCCGGTAGTGCGGCGGCGCGGGATAAGCCTGGGGGATGCCGATCCGGGCGCGCAGGCCGGCGACGCCCTCGTCCGTGATCTTCCCGGAGTCAACCACCTGGCCGCCGCGCCTCCCTCTGGGCTTCGTTGTGCGGATAATATATCATAGACAATATGCAGAATGAGGTACTGCTGGTGGAGCGGCGCGGACCGGTCGGCTGGCTGGTGTTCAACCGCCCGGAGCGGGGCAACGCGATGAACGCCGCGATGATGGCCGAGCTGCCGCGTGCCTGGGCGCGGCTGGAGGGCGACGGCGAGGTGGCGGCGATCGTGGTGACCGGTGCGGGATCCGTGTTCCAGACGGGTCTCGACGTGGCCCAGCTCGCCGCCGAGCCCGCCGCCCTGCGTGAGATGTCCCGCCGAACCAAGCGCGCCGAGCCCGGACTGACGGGGTGGCATCTCGGGGTGACCAAGCCGATCATCACAGCGGTCAACGGCGTGTGCGCCGGCGGCGGACTCCACTTCGTGGCGGACTCCGACATCGTCATCGCTTCGAGCACGGCGGCCTTTCTCGACAGCCATGTGAGCGTGGGCCAGGTCAGCGCGCTGGAGACGATCGGGCTCGCCCGACGGGCGGCGTTCGGCCCGGTGGCGCGCATGGCGCTGGCCGGCCGGCACGAAAGGGTCGGCGCCGAGCGGGCGCGCCGGCTCGGCTGGGTCGGCGAGGTGTTCGAGCCGGAGGATCTGCGGCCGGCCGCGCAACGCCTCGCCGAACTCGTCGCCGCGAACGATCGGCGCGCACTCGCCGCGACGAAGCGAGCACTGTGGCAGTCCCTTGAGTCAGGGCTGCGCGACGCGAGAGGAGCTGCCGGTGAGCAGTGAGCCGAACCTGGCGGACCGCCGGACCCCCGAGCAGGCCGCGGAGGCCGTCCGGGCGTGGATCGCCGCCGCGATCCCCGCTGCCTGGCGTGCGGCGGCCGAACGCGACGGGGCGAGCGGCGTCCGGTCGGTGCGCACGCCGGAGCAGTACCGGGAGTGGTACCCCGTCTTCGCACGAAGCGGCCTGGTCGTCCCGCGCTGGCCGGTCGAGTACGGCGGGCTCGGCTGGCCGCGCGAGGCGGCCGAGGCGGCCGAGCGGGAGCTGCGTCGCCACCACCTGCCCCGGCTCAACCCGCTGGGCCTCAACCTCGCCGCTCCGGCGCTGTTCGAACACGGCAGCCACGAACAGCGGCTGCGCTTCCTGCCCAAGATCGTGGCCAATCAAGAGGTCTGGTGCCAGCTGTTCAGCGAACCCGGCGCGGGCAGCGACCTGGCCTCGCTTTCGACCAGGGCCGAGCGGCGCGGCGACGAATGGGTGATCACCGGGCAGAAGGTGTGGACCACCTGGGCGCACCTGGCGGACTTCGCCGTGCTTCTCGCCCGTACGGACCCTGACGCGCCCAAGCGGCGCGGCATCACGTACTTCCTGATCGACATGCACCAGCCCGGCGTCGAGGTCAGACCGCTGCGGCACATCGGCGGCGAGGTCGACTTCAACGAGGTCTTCCTCGACGACGCGATCGTGCCGGACATCCAGCGCGTCGGCGCCGTGCACGACGGCTGGTCGGTGGCCAGGGTCACGCTCAGCGGCGAGCGGCAGATGGTGTCGGGATCCGGCTCGGGCGGCGTGGACCGCATCGGCGGTTCGAGCGTCGCCCGGCTGATCCGGCTGGCCCGGGAACGAGCGGCGCAGGGCCTGCCGCACTCTTGGGACGAGACCGCCGTCCGCCACCGCCTGGTCCGGCTGTGGTGCGAGGAGCAGATCCGCGGCTGGACCAACGCACGGGTGCGCGCGGAGCTCAAGGCGGGACGTCCGCCGGGCCCGGAGAGCTCGATCGGCAAGGTCCACGGCTCCGAGCTGAACCAGCGCATCCAGGCGGAGGCCGCGCGGCTGCTCGGGCTCGGCGCCACCGCGTGGAACAACGGAGTCCACACCGGCGAAGCCGACGATCCCGGCGCTACCGAAGACCCCGAGGCGTACGCCGCCGCCATGCCCGCCGAGGTGCGCGGGATGCTGCGCAGCCGGGCGAACACGATCGAGGGCGGCACGACCGAGGTGAACAGGAACATCCTCGCCGAGCGGGTTCTCGGGCTGCCGAAGGAACCCGACGCCTGGGAGGGCAAGCCGTGGCGGGACGTACCGCGCGGGTGACCGCGGAACCGCCGAGCAGGAGGGACACGATGAACGAGGCCGAGCTCACCGAGGTGCTGGACACCGTCCGCACTCTGGTCAGGGAGCGGGTGGTGCCGCTCGAGGCAGAGATCGACGAGACGGATGAGATGCCTGACGAGGTGAAACGGCTCGCCGCCGGCATGGGCCTGTACGGGTTCGCGATCCCGGAGCACTACGGCGGGCTCGGTCTGACGATGCATCAGGAGGCCCGGCTGGTCATGGAGCTGGGCTACACCACGCCCGCGTTCCGCTCGCTCTTCGGCACGAACAACGGCATCGCCGGCCACGTTCTGATGGAGGGCGGCACCGAGGAGCAGCGGAAAGCCTGTCTGCCGAGGTTGGCCTCCGGCGCGTGGACCGCGTCCTTCGCCCTCACCGAGGACGAGGCCGGCTCCGACCCGGCCGGACTGCGCACCCGGGCCGATCGGACGGCCGACGGATTCGTCATCAACGGCAGCAAGCGGTACATCACCAACGCCCCGGTCGCGGACGTCTTCATGGTCTTCGCCCGCCATGGCGAGGCGCGGAAGGCCACCGACGACATCTCCGCGTTCCTGGTGCCGCGCGACTTGCCCGGCCTCAGCGTCGGACCGCGCGACGCGAAGATGGGCCAGCACGGCGCATGGACGGCCGAGGTCTACCTGAAGGACGTCGAAGTGCCGACCGAGGCGCTTATCGGCGGCGCCGAAGGCCGCGGGAGGGGCTACCGGACCGCGATGCGCTGTCTCGCGCACGGGCGGATACACATCGCAGCGCTCTGTGTAGGGCTGGCGCAGCGGCTGCTCGAAGAGAGCGTGTCCTATGCGCTGCAGCGCCGCCAGTCCGGGCACCCGATCGCCGAGTTCCAGCTCGTCCAGGGGATGATCGCCGACTCGCAGACGGAGCTGATGGCCGGTAAGGCGCTGGTGCTCGCCGCCGCCGCGGAGTACGACGCCGGAACGGACACCCGGCTCGGCCCGTCATGCGCGAAGTACTTCGCGAGCGAGATGGTCGGCCGGGTGGCCGATCGCGCGGTCCAGATCCACGGCGGCGCGGGCTATATGCGCGGCGTGGCGGTCGAGCGGTTCTACCGGGACGCCCGGCTGTTCCGCATCTATGAGGGCACCAGCCAGGTGCAGCAGGTAGTGATCGCCAAGCAGGCGTTCGCCCGGGCGCGCGGCTGACTCGCTGCCGCGGCCACGGCCGCCGGTCAGGCGGCGGAGCGCTCGGCGCCGGGCCGACGGCGCAGGCCGACCTCCGAGACGGACGGCGGTGTGTAGGCCACGTCGTTCGGGCCGGCGTCGGTCCCGGGCGGGGCGATCTCGTCGATCCGGTCGAGGACCTCGTCGTCCAGGGTGACGTCCGCGCCGGCCAGTAGGTTCTCGAGCTGCTCCATGGTGCGCGGGCCGATGATCGCCGAGGTGACGCCCGGGTGCGCGATCGCGAACGCCATCGCCAGGTGGGTCATCGGCAGGCCGGCCTTCTCGGCGAGCGGAACGAGTTGTTCGACCACCTCGAGCTTGCGTTCGTCGCTGAAGTGCCGCGGCATGCTGCTGGAGCGATGCGTGTCAGCCTGCCGGCCCCTTCGGTGGCGACCGGTGAGCAGGCCCTGGCCGAGCGGGCTCCAGACCAGCGTGCCCATCCCGTAGCGCTGACACACCGGCAGCACCTCGCGCTCGATACTCCGGTTGATGATGGAGTACGGCGGCTGCTCGGTGCGGAAGCGCTCCAGGCCGCGCCGCTCGGAAACCCACTGCGCCTCGACGATCTCCGAGGCCGGGAAGGACGAGGTGCCGATCGCGCGTACCTTGCCGCTGCGGATCAGGTCGGACAGCGCCGAGAGCGTCTCCTCCACATCGACCGTCGGGTCGGGACGGTGGACCTGGTAGAGGTCGAGGTGGTCGGTCCGCAGGCGGCGTAGGGAGTCCTCGACCGCGGCGGTGATCCAGCGCCGCGAATTGCCGCCGTGGTTCGGATCCTCGCCCATCGGATAGTGCATCTTGCTGGCGAGCACGATGCCGTCGCGGCGGCCCTTGAGCGCCTTGCCGACGATCTCCTCGGATTCGCCCTGGGAGTAGACGTCGGCGGTGTCGACGAAGTTGATCCCCGCGTCCAGGGCTCGGTGGATGATCCGGTTCGACTCGTCGTGGTCGGGATTTCCCATCGCCCCGAACATCATGGCGCCCAGGCAGTAGGTGCTGACCTGGATTCCGGTGCGGCCCAGGATGCGGTATCTCATGCTGATCTCCTTGAGGACGCTGTGCGCAGCCGCTCGTCGTCGAACACGATCTCGACCAGCGGACTGCCTTCGAACCATTCGTCGAACTTCTGGCGCCGGGCGACTCGCGCCGCCATTCCGGGCCGGTTCCGCAGGTCGAGAACCTCGGCGATGACCCTTCGCCGGGTCGGCTCGCCGACCGGTACCGCGGTCGCGGGCAGGTCGGCCACCACGGCGTTCTTGAGGTGCACGGCGAACCGCGGATGGGCACGCAGGTTCGCGTACCAGCCGCGGCGTCCCGGCATGCCGGTCAGGTACCGGAGACCGTCGACGCGGTGGAACCAGATCTCGATGCGGCGCGGGACACCGGTGCGGGCCCCCGTAGTCGTGATGTCGATCGTGTGCTGGGCAGGAGACGACTCCGGCCCGATGGCGAGGGCCCGGAGAACGGAATCATCCACGCTGTTCATCGCCCATCTCCCGGCTCGCGACGAGTGTCCCGAAACGAATGGAGCATTTCGGTATTCATAGGAAATCAGAGCGAAGAACGCCGGGCTAGCAAGATCGTCTCGTGCCCTTGCACGATCCTCCTCGGCGCGGACGGATTCAGGGCAGCGCCGCGCCAGCGTGGTCGGCTCCGCCGCGCATGCGCATCGCGTCGTGGCTGGGCGCGACGCCGAACTGCCGCCGATACTCCCGGCTGAACTGGGACGGGCTGTCGTAGCCGACACGGTTGCCGACGCCCGTGATGTCGTTGGGGCTGTTCGCCAGCAGCAGCCTCGCCGCTTGCAGCCTGATGTGCTTCTGGAACTGGATCGGGCTCATGGCCGTCACCGCCTGGAAGTTGCGGTGGAACGCGGAGACGCTCATCCCCGAAACCCTCGCCACGTCCTCGACGCGGAACGGTTGAGCATAGTTCTCCCGGATCCACCGCACCGCGCGCGTGATGTGGCTCAGGCTGCTGTCCGCGAGGCCGAGTTGACGTACGACGTCGCCCTGCTCCCCGGTCATCAACCGCCAGAGGATCTCCCGCTTGACCAGCGGGACCAGCGCCTTCCGGTCTTGTGGCCGGTCCAGGAGCCGCAGCAGGCGCACGATGGCGTCGAGCAGCTCGGCCGGGGCATCGCTGACCGCGATCCCCGGCCGCGCGGCGCCGGCCGAGCGCGGCAGGTCCCCCGGCCCGGCCTGCAGCAGCAGTTCCGCGATGGCGGCGGGTTCGAGGCTCATCCCGAAACCGAGCGTCGGACGGCCCGCATCCGCGTCGACGACGTGCCCGGTCACCGGGAGGTCGACCGAGGCGATGAGGTACTGACCAGGGCCGTAGTCGTAGAAATGATCGCCAAGCGCGAGACGCTTACGGCCCTGGGCGATCACCGCGAGCACCGTGCCGGACATCGAGGTCTCCGGCGCGGCCGCGCGGTCGGTCTTACAGATCCGGACGCCCTCGACGGCAGTGGCCAGGTCGGGACGCGCGTGCCGGTCAAGCAGCTCGCGAAGCTCGTCCAGAGACATGTCACCAGTCCAGCACGAAAACCCTCGGCACCTCGTCTCACCGAGAGGATCGGGCAAGGTGTCGCGAGTTCTGTGGCAGCTTCAGACCTCGACCACCACGGCCCCCGCCTGTCCCCCGCCCGCGCACATCGCCGCGACGCCGATGCCGCCGCCGCGCCGACGCAGCTCGTGCACCAGGGTGGTGAGCATCCGGGAGCCGGTGGCGGCCACCGGGTGCCCGAGGCCGCAGCCGCTGCCGCTGGTGTTGACGAGCTCCGGATCGATCTCCAGCAGGCGCAGGCAGGCGACGGCGACCGAGGCGAATGCCTCGTTGATCTCCCACAGGCTCACGTCATCCCCGGCGACCCCGGCTCGGCGCAGAGCCTTGCCGACGGCTTCCACGGGCGCGAGCCCGGTGCGGACCGGGTCGATGCCCACCGAGGCCCACCCGGTGATCACAGCCAGCGGATCGAGCCCTTCGCGGCGCACCAACTCGCTGCCGGCCAGGACGAGCGCGGCGGCGCCGTCGTTGATGCCGCAGGAATTGCCCGCGGTGATGGAGAAGCCCTCGATCTCCGGATGCAGCGGCTTGAGAGCGCTGAGCTTCTCGAGGGACGTATCCCTGCGCGGCTGCTCGTCGACCGTGAACTGCCCGGCGTCGACCCCGCCGAGCGGCACGGGCACGATCTCCTCCAGGAACCTGCCCTCGTCGATGGCGGCCACGGCGCGCTGATGCGAGCGCAGCGCCCAGGCGTCCATGTCCGCGCGGCTGACACCCGCCAGGCGAGCGGCGTTCCATCCAACGGTGACCGCCATGTCGTCGTTCGGCGCGTCCGGGGTGGGCGGATGGGTCGGGCTCATCCACGGATCGACCCACTCGTCCGCGGATCCGGGCACCCGCCAGCGGCTGACCGGCGAGGTCGAGGAGGACTGCACCCCTCCGGCGACCACCGCTTCGTCCATCCCGGCTCTGATTCCGGCGGCGGCCGCGGTGACGGAGGCCAGACCGGACGCGCAGTGCCGGTTGACCGCGAGACCGGGCGCGCCCATCAGCCCGGCCGAGATCGCGGCGTGCCGCGCTATGTCGCCGCCGCCGTAGAGCGACTCGGCGAGGATGACGTCGTCGAACCGGTCGGCGGGTACTCCGCTGCGCCGAACCGCCTCGGCCAGCACGACCTCGGCCAGGTCCATCGCGCTCGTGCGGGCCAGCGCTCCCTTGCCCGCCCGCCCGATCGGGGTTCTGCAGGCACTCACGATCATTGCTTCCATATTATACAATATATACATTAGAGAAGGCTGGGCAAGGAGGAAAGGTGGCCGGAATGCCGGAGGCGGTCGTCACATCCTGGCGGTTCGACGCGGGCGGGCTGGTCCCCGGCCTGGACGGCTGCGCGGTCGCCGCGGACGTGTTCCTGCCGCCGCCCGGTACCGCTCCGCGCTCCCTCGCGTTCTGCTGCCTGGCCGGCGGCGGGATGGCGCGCGGTTACTGGGACCTGCGCGTGGCGGGCGACGACACCTACAGCTTCGCCCGATGGAGCGCGGAGCGCGGCTTTCCGGTGATCACCGTCGACCATCTCGGCGTCGGCGATTCCACGCTGCGTGACGGCGCGTCCGCTCCGCTGGTCGGGGACGTGCTAGCGGCCGAGGACGCGGTTTTCCGCCTGGTGTGCGACGAACTGCTCAAGGGCGGGCTGGGCGCGGAGCCGATCCCGCGCCTGCGGACGGTGGGTGTGGGCCACTCCATGGGGGCGGTTCTGATGGTCCGCCAGCAGGCCGTGTACCGCACTCACCACGCCCTCGCGCTACTCGGGTTCAGTACAAAGGGCCTGCCTGACCACCTCTCACCCGAGGTGCTCGCGCACGCGGACCGCGAGATCGACGACCACCGGCTCGCCAAACTCGCGCTGCTCATGTTCGGCTCTCCCTACACCCCGCTGGATCGCGCGGACGGCGCGGATTCGCCGACCCGGCGCGCGATGCGGGCCGCGGCGACGGTCACGTTCACCGCCGGCGGGCTGCTCAGCATGCTGCCGGGCAACGTCTCCGACGAGCTGTCCCGGCTGACCGTCCCGGTTCTCATCCTCAACGGCGACCGCGATCGGCTCGTCAGCGGCCGGCGCGCGGACGCGGCCCACTGCCCCGCCGGCTCCGTCAGCCGCGTCCTCGCGGGATCCGGCCACAACCACAACATCGCCGACTCCCGCCGCGACTTCTGGACCCAGATCCTCGACTGGGCCCAGACCGTCGTCCGCGGGTAGTCACGCCTCGCCGGACTACCGCGAGGCGTCGTCCACCACGCGGGACTCGATCAGCTTCTCGATCTCCGCATCGCTGTAGCCGAGTTCGCCGAGGATGGCCCGCGAGTTCTGCCCCGGCCAGGCCGGCGGACCCTGGATCACGCCGGGCGTGTCCGACAAGTCGAAGTAAAGCCCTGCCATGCTCATCTCGCCGACCACGCGGTGCCGGAAGGCCGACACCGCCTTGCGCCGGTGCGCCTCGGGGTCGGCGAACAGCCGCAGCACATAGTCGGGGTCGGAGATCTCGCACGGTACCGCGTGGCCGTCCAGCACGGCGAACCACTCCCGCGCGGTACGGCCCGCGAAGACCTCGGTCAGCTGCGCGACGAGTTCCGCGTCGTGGACGGACCTCGCCTGCGGAGTGTTGAAGCGCGGGTCTTCGGTCAGATCCGGGCGTTCGACCGCACGGCCGAGAGCCGCCCAGTCCCGCTGCGTCACCGCGGCCAGGCAGAGCCAGGAACCGTCCGCCGTGCGGTAGAGCCGGTAGAGCGCGTGCCAGCCGTACTGCTCGGCATCAGGACGCTGCCTCTCCCCGACCGCGCCGCCGTCCCGGGCGACCCAGGCCGTCGACGCGTTGAGCAGGTGGGCGTAGAGGATCGAGGTGCGGACGAACTGGCCCTCACCGGTCCGGTCCCGGTCGTAGAGCGCCTGGATGATGCCGAGGGCGGACAGGAACCCGTTGCCGGTGTCGCCGAGCGAGGTGCAGGACCAGATCGGTCGCCCGTCCTGGTCGAGGCCGCCGTCCAGCCACGTCGTGCCCGCCAGCGCGGCACCGGTCTGGTCGTTGCCGGGATGCGCCTGCCGAGGCCCCTGCTCGTGGCCGAGAGTGTGGCAGTAGACGAGTGCGGGATTGATCGCACGCAGCGACGCGTAATCGACGCCGAGCCGCTCCGCCGCCTCGTACCGCATGTTGTGCTGCACCACATCCGCCTGGGCGACCAGCCGGCGCAGTACCGCCATGCCCTCAGGGTCCTTGAGATCCAGCGCGATGGATTCCTTGTCCCGGTTGCAGCACATCGCGATGTGGTTGGTGAACCAGAATCGGTCCCGCAAGGTGTTGACCTTGATCACCCGGGCACCGAGCTCGGCCAGGACCTGTGTGCCGAACGGTCCGGCCACCGCCAGCCCCAGGTCCAACACGGTGACTCCGGCCAACGGAGCCTCGAGCGCAGGTTGCCGGGCCGCCGCGGAACCGCTCCCGGGCTCCTCACGCGTCCCGCCGGTCAGCAGCGCGTCCGCCTCGGCCCGCACCTCCTCGGTGTCCGCGCCGGGCGGCTGCGCCGGACCGGGCACCGGCTGCGGATGCCTCGCCAGCTCGACTACGCGACCGACCTGGCGGATCGGGCCGAACTCGAGATCGTCCACCTCGACCACGCACCCGTCGGCAAGAAGCAGCGGGTCGAGCAGTGCCTCCTCCGGCGAGCGCACCGTCTGAACCGGCACGCCGACGCGACCCGCCAGCTCCACCCACTGTTCGGCCGGGTAGCGGGCCACCGCCTCAGCGAGCTGGTCTTGATACGCGTGCAGGATCACCATGTCCTCGGCCATCGGTGTGACCCGCATGGTCGCGTCCTTGGGCGACGCGACCTCGGGCGTCGCCTGCATGCCGTTCGCCGCCGCGTTCAGGATGAATTCCGGCAGCGGCACCCAGTGGTGCGTCCAGCGGCCGTCCGCGGCGCGGAAGAAGCCCTTGGGCGCGCGCGGATCGTTGATCCAGGTCTGGAAGTACGGCGTGTCCGGCTTCTCAGCCTGCTGCCATCCGGCGATCGTGGTGGCGAGGATCCCGTGCAGCAGGGAGGCGTTCACCCGCTGGCCGCGCCCGGTCAGCCCGCGCGCCCGCAGCGCCGCGTTCACGCCCACCGTCGCGATGTAGGCGGTGGCCATACTCGTCCACGGCACGCCGCTGAACAGCGGCCCCTCGCGGTCGGGCCCGACCCAGCAGCCGGGCGGCGGCTCGAGCCCCGGCATGATGCCCTCGGTCCCGGACAAGCGGCCTATCGTGCCCCCGGTCACCCCGCGGACCTCCCACTGCTGTCCGGTGCGGGCCGCTACCAGCGCGTCGATGCCGGGCCGCCCTGCGTCCGGACCTTCGGAGCCGTACCCGGTGATGGAACAGTAGATCAACCGCGGATTGAGCTCGCTCAGCGTCGCGTAATCGATGCCGAGGCGCTGCGTTGTGCCCGGTGAGAAGCTTTCGATGACCACGTCGGCGGTGCCGGCCAGTGCGAGGAACCTCGCGTGATCCGCCTCTTCTTTGAGATCGAGTACCGCGCTGCGCTTCCCGCGATTCCACACGCGATACCCGGAAGAACGCCACGGGTCGCCCGAGGGCGACTCGATCCTCGTCACCCGGGCGCCGTGATCGGCCAAGAGCATGCCGGTGACCGGTCCTGAGATTCCCCAGGACAGGTCGAGAACCTGAATTGCGCTCAGTACGCCCATCAGTCACCGCTCCCGAGCACGACTGCGCTGTGTCCCACGGCGCACAGCACGTGCCGCGCGTCGGGCACCTGATTGGCGGCGCTCCCCCGGATCTGCCGAACGCCCTCGATGATGTTGTTGACTCCGTGGATGTACGCCTCGCCGAGCAGGCCGCCATGCGTGTTCACCGGCAGCCTGCCGCCGAGCTCGATGTGGCCGTCAACGATGAAGTCCTTGGCCTCGCCGTGGCCGCAGAACCCGAACGCCTCGAGCTGGTAGAACACCACGGGGCTGAAGTTCTCGTAGATCATCGCCGCGTCGATGTCGCCAGGACCGAGGCCGGTGCTCTGCCACAGTTGCCGCGCCACGTACTCGGCTTGCGGAAAACGGGCGAGATCGTGGTCGTAGTAGTTGAACAGGATGTCGCTGTTGATCACGGAACCCTGCGTGGCGCCGTCGATGGTGACCAGTGGTCGTCGCAGATCCTTGGCGCGCGCCGCGCTCGTCACCACCAAAGCCACACCGCCATCACTCTCCTGGCAGCAATCGAGCAGCCGCAGGATCGGCTCGACGATCCACCGGGAGTTCTGATGATCGTCGATGGTGATCGGGCGCTTGTAGAACCAGGCGTTCGGATTCGTGGCGGCGTGCTTACGCGCCACCACGGTGTAGCGGCCGAAGTCCTCGTTCGTGAGCCCGAACTGATGCATGTACCGCTGGTACCAGAGCGCGTACATCTTGGCCGGAGTGTCCAGGCCGTACGGCAGATGCCAGCTCAGGCCCGGTGTCACGGCGCGCCCGGTGGGCTGGCCGAAGCGTGCGCCCGACCGCTCGTTGAACGCCCGGAACACCACGACTACGTCGGCGGCCCCCGAGGCGACGGCCGCGGCCGCGTGCTCGACGAGGGCGGCGGATCCGCCGCCGCCGAACGGGGTACGCGAGGTCCAGCGCACGTGCTCGATGCCCACGCTGCGGATGAGGGCGTGTTCGTCGTTGGTGTCGTGGGTCATCGTGACGAGGCCGTCCACGTCCGCCGGAGCCAGTCCGGCGTCGTCGAGCGCGGCCCGCACCGCCTCCGATGCCAATTGCAGCTCACTGCGTCCGGAGTCCTTCGAGAACTCGGTCTGGCCGATGCCCGCGATCGCGCCGGCACCTTTGGCGAGCGCCATCAGGATCCGCCTCCCACCGGCCGGAACTGCGGGAGTCTGACGCCGTCGATCTCGGCGAAGCCCAGCTCGACCGGCATGCCGGCAACGACGTCCGGCGCCGCGATGTCCTGAAGGTTGCTCACCAGCCTGGGCCCTTCTTCGAGTTCGACGAGGGCTACGATCCGCGCGCTGCCCTCCGGCTCGTTGGGGTGCCGGGAGACGATCCAGCTGTAGACGACGCCGCGGCCGGACAGTTCTTGGATCAGCCAGTCGGTCGATCCGCACTTCGGACACATCGGGCTCGGCGGATGCTGCAGGAACGAGCAGCGGGCGCAGCGCCGGGCAAGCAGCCTGCCCTCCTCGACGCCCGTCCAGAAGTACTGGTCGTCGCGGTCCGGGACCGGTGGAATGACGCGTGGCACGGCCGTGGTTCCCTTCTTCCGTCGGTCACTCGTCGATGAGTTCGACGATCGTGCAGTTGGCGAGACCGCCGCCCTCGCACATGGTCTGCAGGCCGAAGCGGATCCCGTGCGCCCGCATGCGGTGGATCATCGTCGTCATGATCCGCGCACCGGAGGCGCCGAGCGGATGTCCCATCGCGATCGCGCCGCCGTCGGGGTTGAGCCGCGACTCGTCGGCGCCGGTCTCCCGGAGCCAGGCCAGCGGCACCGGCGCGAACGCCTCGTTGACCTCGTAGACCCCGATGTCCTTGATGCCGAGCCCGGCACGCGCGAGCGCCTTGGCGGTGGCCGGGATCGGCGCGGTGAGCATCATCACGGGGTCGTCCCCCGCCAGCACGGCCGTGTGCACGCGGGCGATCGGCCGCAGCCCGAGCTCCTTCGCCCGCTCGGAGCTCATCATCAGTACGGCCGAAGCTCCGTCGCTGACCTGCGACGCGTTGCCCGCGTGGATGACACCGTCCGCCTTGAACGAGGTCTTGAGCACGGCCAGCCGTTCCACGGTCGTGTTCCGCCGCAGACCCTCGTCCACCGAGAACGCACTCCCACCTGGCAACGTCACCTCGGTGATCTGGTCGGCGAACGCGCCGGAATCGATGGCGGCGGCGAGCTTCTGGTGCGACCGCACGGCGAATTCATCGAGCTCGGTGCGCCCGAATCCCCACTTCTCGGCGATCAGCTCGGCGCCGATCCCCTGGTTGAACTCGGCTCCGTACCGCGCCAGCACCGACGGACCGCCGGGCCGGCCGTATTCGTCGTGGGCGCTCGTCGCGCCGATCGGCACCGCGGACATGATCTCCACACCGCCGGCGATCGCGACGTCGTACTGCCCGGAGACGATCCCGGCGGCGGCGAAATGGATGGACTGCTGTGAGGATCCGCATTGCCGGTCGATCGTCGTGGCCGGCACGGACTCCGGCCAGCCGGCGGCGAGCACCGCCATCCGGCCGACGTTGCCGCCCTGCTGGCCGGTCTGGTGGACGCAGCCCCAGACCACGTCGTCGACCAGCGCCGGATCCAGCTCGTTGCGCTCCGCCAGCGCGATCAGCACGTGCGCGGACAGGTCCGCGGCGTGCCGGTCGGCCAGCGAGCCGTTTCGCTTACCTACCGGGGTGCGCACCCCGTCCACGATCACCGCGTCCCGATGGGGCATGGTCTCTCACCTCCTGAACGTATGCGGAGCGGTCACCGCCGCCGCCCGCTGGTTTGCATGTCACTGAGATCCGCGAGCACCTGTCGGCGCAGCAGCTTGCCGGTGTCGGTGCGCGGCAGCTCCCTGCGAATCACCACGAGCTCGGCGGCTCGCGAGCCGCGCAGGTGTTCGCGAGTCCAGGCGCACAACTCGTCCGGCTCCGCATGTGCGCCGGTGCGCAGCGTCACCGCCGCGGCGACCCGCTGGCCCCACCGCTCGTCCGGGAGCCCTACGGCCGCGGCGTCCAGCACGGCCGGGTGGCGCAGGAGTACGTCCTCGATCTCCGCCGGCGCGATGTTCTCGCCGCCACGGATGATCGTGTCGTCGGTTCGGCCTTCGACGAAGAGATAGTCGTCCTCGTCCAGCCAGCCCGCATCCCTGGTGGGGAACCAGCCTTCGGCATCGCGGACCGATCCGCCGTCCGCGTACTCGCCGGACACCTGCTCGCCGCGCACCCAGATGTCGCCGACGACGCCGCGGGGCCGCGCTCCGCCTTCTTCGTCGCGGATCTCGATCTCCACACCCGGAAGCACGCGGCCGACCGAGGCCAGCCGGCGCGTCACGGCGGGATCGTGGGATTCCAGGGCGGCGCGATGGTCGTCGGGACCGAGCACCGCGATGGACGAGCTCGTCTCGGTCAATCCATAGGCATTGACGAATCCGACCTCGGGGAACGCCCGAAGCGCACGTCGCAGCACGCTTTCATGCATCCGCGCGCCGCCGTACGAGATCAGCCGAAGAGACGGCGCGTCAGCTCGCGTGCCGCCTTCAATCTCCTCGACGATCCGGGCGAGCATCGTCGGCACCAGCATGGCCTGCGTGATCGATTCGGACTCGACCGTCTCGAGCCAGGACTCCGCGGTGAAGTCGGGAAGGTATACCACGCGGCGTCCGGCGAACACGTTCGAGAGCAGGTTGGCCACCCCGGCGATGTGGTACGGCGGCACGCTGACCAACGCGGCCTCCCCCGGCGCGGCGGAGCCGAACTCGACCGAGCCGAAGATGTACGACGCCAGGTGGCGGTGATGCAGCAGCGCGGCCTTCGGCGCGGCGCTCGTGCCGCTCGTGTAGAGGTGGAGCGCGGGTCGCTCTGGAGCCGCGGTCCCCGCCGCCGGTGCGGTCTCCGCGGCGGAGACCGCGGCGATCCGGGCCAGCCACTCGTCGGTGCTGAGCACCGTGCACCCCGTGGCCGGGATCGCGTGCAGGTAGCGGCGATCGGCGATCACGATCGCATCGGCGTACCTCCCGACGAGCTGCCTGAGCTGCTCGTCGGCCAGCCGGTAGTTCAGCGGCACGAACGGCACCCCCTGGCGGGCGCTCGCGAAGAACGCGGTGACGAAGGCCGGCCCGCTCTGGCCGATGAACACCACCGCCGCTGAATCGAACGGCACGGCCCGCCGACCCGCGTCGGCCATCTCGCCGAGTCTTCGATAGCCGACGCCGTCGGCAAGCCGACCCACGGCCGTCCGGTCGCCGTGGCCGCCGGCGGCCGTCTCCATGGCGGCCATGTCCAAGATCGTGGCGACGTTCATGTCCCTCCCGGGCGCGCGGGCTCTGTTCCACGGGCTGTCTCCCGAAAGTCATAGTAACTACTATGTCAATGGCATGCAGCCCCTTGACGGCTCGCGACGTCGTGCCATAGTGACTACTATGCGACGACGGTGCCGCAGACTACCTGAAGGCAGGTGACCATGCCCGAACGCCTGATCTCCGCCGACTCGCACGTGAAGATGACTCACGAGCAGGTCAAGCACCACCTCCCGGCCGGCCTGCACGCCGCGTACGACGAGGCCTCAGGCTCCTACGAGGCGACCATGCGGCGCGGCGCCGGAGCGGCGAACCGGGCCGGGGCGACACAGCGGAAAGACGAACGGATCGCGGCGTCCAACGCCGTCTTCAACCGGCCCTCCTACTGGGACCCGGTCGAGCGCCTGAAGGACATGGACGCCGACGGCGTCGAGGTCGAAGTCCTCTACAGCGAGGTGAGCGCCTTCCGCTACCTCAGCAACGTCAAGGGCGGCTTCTCCGAGTCCGTGCAGGCCTTCAACCGCGCCCTGCACGACTTCGCCCAGACGGACCCGAAGCGGCTCATCGTCTCCTATCAGATCCCGATCCACGACATCGATCTCGCGGTGGCGGAGGTCAAGCGGGTTGCGGCCCTGGGCGCGAAGTCGCTGCAGTTGCCGGTCTTCCCGAGCGAGCTCGGCCAGCCCGACTACTACGACCGCCGGTACGATCCGCTTTTCGCACTGATCGAGGAGACCGGGCTGCCGATCTGCTGCCACATCGGGCTCAAGACGACGCTGAGCGAGCTCGCCGAGCGGGACCCGACTCCGAACAAGGGCATCATGGTCCCGGTCACGCCTCTGATGACGGCCGAGGCGTTCGGCATGTGGATCATGGGCGGACCGCTCGAGCGCTTCCCGCGCCTGAAGGTGGTCTTCGTCGAGCCGGGAGTCGCCTGGGTGGCCTGGTGGCTGGAGACGGTGGACGACATGGTCAAGCGCCAGGGCTACAAGTTCCCTGAGATCAAGGAGCTGCCCAGCCATTACTTCCACCGCAACATCTACCTGACGTTCATCGACGAAAGCCTCGGCCTGCACCGCATGCGGGACGTGATCGGCGTCGACAACATCATGTGGTCGACCGACTTCCCGCACCCGGTGACGAGCTGGCCCAACTCGCGGAAGATCGTCGAGGACCAGTTCACGGGCATCCCGGACGACGAGCGCGCCCGCATGCTCTCGGGCAACGCCACCCGGGTCTGGAACCTGTAGACATCCGGCTCACGCTGGGCGGCTGAGCGCCGCGTCGTCCCGCCGCCGCGCTCAGCCGCCCAACTCCTGCTCGATGAGCAGGCTCATCGCCCGGGCCAGCAACCTGCGCTCGGCCAGGAAGTCCCCGGGCAGGTTGTGCTCGTAGATCGGGACCGTGCCGAGCATGACGTGGCTGATCGACACCCCGCGCAGGGCGTGGAAGAGCAGGTTGGTGAGGTTCTGCCGACGCTTTCCCGCGCCCTTCCCGGCGACCACCTTCGCCATCAGGCGCTTGAGTTGCGGGTTCGCCCGCTCGTTGAGCTCGGCGAGGTTCTCCCGGGTCCGCTCCGAAGTGCGGGGATCGTGGCCGAGGTTGAGCTGCACCTGGATGAACGCCAGATAGTCGGGGGAGCCGTAGTAGTCGGCCAGCACGTCGAAGAACTGCTCGACGCGCTCGGTGAGCGTCGGTCCGGTGATCTCGGCCTCTCCCAGCGTCCGGCTCAGCCGGCGGCTCGCCTCTTCGAGCACGGACAGCATCAGCGCCTCGCGGGTGCCGAAATAATATTGGATGACTCCCCAGGTCAGTCCGGCCTGCTCGGCAATCGCGTTCGAGCTCGCCCGGTAGAAGCCGCGCTCCAGGATGCAGCTGATGGCGGCCTCGACGACCCGTTGCCTGGTGTCGGAACCGTCGTCGGTTTCAGGGGAACCGGATACTTTCTGCGCACACATGTTGTCGCGCATCTTAGCGGCCTTCCCCCCGCGACCGGCCGTTGAGCCGCGGCCTGAGTGCCGCCGTGGAGCGCCCCTTCGCGGCCGACCACCAGACTCCCGCGCCGTACGCGAGATCGTCGAGACGACGTGCGAAGCCGTAACGGACGGGGTCCAGGTCGACGTCGGCGCGCCGGTACTCGAGCAGGACGTCGGAGACGGCGGCCGCGAATGCGGCGCGGCGCACCCGGCGGGAGGCTGAGGCTCCGACCACTGTCGCCGGCCACCAGTGCCGTGTCAGCAGCGCCGACGTCTGCGTCAGGGCGCTGAACGCACCCATGGAGGTCAGCGACAGCGCGAGCCGCGCCGGATGCCGCGTACCACGGAGCCGACCGGCGATCCGCACCGCGGCGACGCCGTACACCGCGCCTGCGACAGGCACCGACCAGCGACGCTGAGCTAGCAGGGCGAGGACGAAGGCCGCGCTCCACGGCGCGAACACTGCTGGAGCGATGAACTCCGGGTGCCGCTGCGCGAGCGGATGCGCTCCAGTCCCGTACACGGCTTTGCGACGGGCCCAGTCGCCGAGGCGCACCCGATGCTCGTGAGCAGCGCTGACGGTCGGCTCGTAGCGGATCCGCCAGCCGTCCTTGACGACGCGCCAGGTGAGATCGACATCCTCCCCCACCCGCATCCGTCCGTCGAAGCCTTCGCGCAGCGCATCCGTTCGCGCGACGGCGCAGGCGGTGGAGGCCCAGGAGACGAGCGTGCCGGGCTGCACCCGCGCGGGCCTCGATCCCAGGTCCAGTGATGAACGGGCCTGCTCGTAGCGGCCGATCCAGCCGGCCGAGGCTGACGTCGCGAGCCCGGTGATCCGCGGTACGGCGAGAGCGACCCTGGGATCAGCGAAATGCCGTAACAACGTCGGAACGGTCTCGGGGGCGAGGACGACGTCGGAGTCGACGAAGACCACGTACGGGGTCGTGGCTAGGCGCAGACCGACGTTGCGTGCCTCGGCGGGCCCGACGTTGGTGTCCAGGCCGACGAACCGGGCGCCGTGCCGCGTGGTCAGCTCCTCGATCTCTGCCCGGCCGCACGAGGCATCGTCGACCACGATCACCGGACTCCCCGCTTCGATGCTTTTCAGCAGACGGGCGAGTCCACGCGGACGGTCACGCACCGGGACGACGAAGGTGTACCGGGCATCGGACGGTGTCGGCAGGGAGCGCACGACCGGATGCGCCATGCCCGCCTCCAGCAGCCGGTCCGCGAGCACCGCCCCGGACCGATCCCGCACCTTGAGCGTGCGTCCGACCAGCAGGGGACGGGCCCGTTCGGCGAGACGCAGCAGCCTGATCGGCGACCCGCCCAGCAACGTTCCACCGCCGTCGAGGATCCGCGTCTCCCGGTCGAGTGCGACCTCGAACCCGAGGGGCAGCGTCGCACTCGGTGGCGGCCCTGTCGCGGTCACCCGGCTTCGCCGGGCTTGGGCCTCGGACGGTAGGACGAAGTCAACAGCAGCGCCGCCGCCGCGCAGCCGCCAAGAAACGCGCCCACGGCCCAGCCGACGCCGTACAGGCGCAGACTCAGCACCCTGTCGAGCGACCAGGCGCCGGGACCGATCGCGGCCAATGCGACGGCCGTCGCCGCGATGAACACGGTGTACTCGTTTCCGCCCTTGAAGACGAAGTAGCCCTTGCCGCGGTGGTCGGTGAGCGCTGCGACGGCCATCAGCCCGACGAACGCGGTGGCGCCGAGACCGGAGAGCAGCCCGAGAGCGACCAGCATCCCGGCGCCGAGCTCGGTAGCAGCCGCCAGCCGCGCGTGCAGCCACGCCGGCCGCAGACCAAGTCCCTCGAACCACCGGGTAGTGCCCGCGATCCCCCCGGCGCCCGCGACCTTGTTCCAGCCGTGGATGACAAGCGTGAGTCCGAGGGCGAGCCTCAGCAGCAGCATGCCCAGATCGAGGTCCATCAGGCAGCTCCTCGCACGAACAGCAGCGGCGGACGGATGCCCTGGATCGAGGAGACCATGTCAAGCACCTGTCGTGTCTGTGCGACGTTGTGGACGCGGTAGACCCGTGCGCCGTGCCAGGCGCAGATCGCGGTCGTCGCGAGGGTCCCGATCAGCCGATCGGGCGCCCGGAGATCGAGCGTCTCGCCGATGAAGCTCTTGTTGGACACCGAGACCAGCACCGGCCTGCCGGTCGCGGTCATCTCGTCCAGACGCCTGGTGGCCTCCAGCGAGTGGCGGGAGTTCTTGCCGAAGTCGTGCGCCGGATCGATGAGGATCGATGCTCCCGGCACGCCGAGCGTCTCGGCCCGTTCGGCGAGCGCGAGAGTGTGGCGGCAGATATCGGCCACCACGTCGTCGTACGCGACGCCCGGTCGTGGCCTGGTCCGCGGCGGGTGACCGCCGGTGTGCGTGCACACGAGGCCGACTTGGAATTCTGCCGCCACTTCGGCAAGTGCGGGATCGAATCCGCCCCACGCGTCGTTGAGCAGGTCGGCGCCGGCCGCGCACGCTGCCCTGCCGACTTCGGCCCGCCATGTGTCCACGCTGATGACGACGTCCGGGTACAGCGCGCGAACCTTCGCGATGAAGGGAACCGTGCGCCGGATCTCCTCAGCGGCATCAACCTCGTCGCCGGGGCCGGCCTTCACGCCGCCGATGTCGATGATGTCCGCGCCCTCGACCACCGCGCGTTCGACCGCGAGCAGCGCGGCCTCCTCGGCGAATGTAGCGCCCTTGTCGTAGAAGGAATCGGGCGTGCGGTTGACGATGGCCATGATCACGCGGTCGTCCGGGCCGAAGACCCGGGTGCCCAATCGCAGGTCGCCCTGAGCGCGGACCTTCGGGGCCGCCTCGACTGCTTTCTCGATCACCGAATACCGATCCTCTCTGCGGCCGCCACCGCGCGCCGTACGCGTTCGCGGTACTCGAGCACGGTGTCCATCGGCTGCCGCTCCACAGAGACGGTCTCGTGCGTGGACTTGCGGAACCCGCCCTGCTCTCGGTGGAACTGGGTCACCGTGGTGCTCACCGGCTCGGCGCCGCGTACCCGTCCGGAGCGGCGCAGCCGGAGCAGCGCGGTCTGCCAGATCTCGCTCGACATCCGGCCCAGCGCGCGGTCGTCCTGGTGGCGATGGCTGCGCGAACCGACGTCCACCTGCGCCAACGCATCGAGCCCCAACTGGTCGAAGGTGTCGACCAGCAGACCGAATTCGACCCCGTATCCACACGCGAACGGCAGCCGCTCAAGCAGGTTCCGCCGCGCCGCGTACTCCCCCGCCAGCGGCTGCACGATGCCCGCCAGCAGCGGCCAGTGCAGATTGAGCAGCGGCCGCGCCACCAGCTCCGTCACCCGTCCGCCCCCGGCCGGCAGCACGGTCCCGCCGTCTATCAGCGGGCGGTCATACGCCGCCTTGACCAGCTGGACCTCCGGATGGGCCAGCAGTGGGCCCAGGATGCCGCATACCAGCGCCGGATCGAACTCACGCAGGTCCGCGTCGACGAAACAGAGCACGTCCCCGCGCGTTGCCAGCAGAGATCGCCACAGCACCTCCCCCTTGCCGGGCCGCGCGGGTATCCGCGGCAGGATCCGGTCGCGGTGCACCACCAGCGCTCCGGCCCGCGCCGCGACCTCGGCCGTGCGGTCCGTCGACCCGGAGTCGACCACCACCACCTCGTCGACCAGCGGTACCGCGAGGACCAACGCGGACCTGATCGCGGAAACGATATCCCCGACGGTGTCCTGCTCGTTGAGAGCGGGAAGCACGACGCTGACCGTCGTGCCCGCGTCCTGCTTGGCGGCGAGCATCCGCTCCATCGGCCAGTCGGCGAGGCGCGACCAATGTCTCCGCGCCCACCGCGTCAGCCGGAGGTCGCTCGCGGACGGTTCACGTCCCGAGCTCACCGGCCCGGCCGGGAAGCCGACAAACTCGCGCAGGACCACGTCCGCCGCCCTTCGTCCGTCACCGGATCACCGTGCGCCCCGCCGCCGGCGACGCTGAACTCATTTTGTATATCTTATCAAATACTCCCGTCCACGTTGAAGCCCTCCTGCCTCTCCCGCACGCGGGCAACGCGGTGCCGACGCCGGCCCCGCCGCATCGCGACGGGGCCGGAATGCCGAGGTGGGGCACACCGCACGGCGCCCACTCCGGCGGCTCAGCGGTCCGCCGGCGGTGCGTCGCTCACGGGCAGTCCGCACTGAGCTTCTGCAGCGCCGACGTCACCGCCGCCTGAGAGGCGGTCGAAGTCGCGTGGCTCAGAGCGGCGATGTACGCGCCGAGGTCGGCCTTGGCCTGCGCTGAGGTCAGGTGGCCCAGGGCAGAGTCGAGTTGAGCGAGATAACGGCCCATGGCGGACGCCGCCGCGGTGCCCGATTCGGATTGGATCGGCATCAGCGTCGCGATCGCCCCGCCGGAGATGGGCTTGATAATGGTGCAATCCGCCGCCGGGAGCGCGGCGGCGCTGCTCGCCGCCGAGGACGTCGCCGCCGCGGCGGACGTCGTCGGGGCGGTAGCACTCGACGAGGGTGTCGCGGTGCTGCTACAGCCGGCCGCGAGCGAACCCGCCAAGGCGAGCAGGGCGAGGGCCGGGATGGTGCTGCGGTGCCGCATGGAACCACCTCCACACTGAGGGTGCCTTCGCGTGGCGCTCGGCCGGATGCCACCGGACGGCCGCGAGGCAACGGTTTAGGGCGTACATACAATATAAAATGTACTTCACAAACGTCCGCTCCGCACCTGTCTCGGCGCGTGGGAGGACACGGAGATCCACTCGTGTCTCCGAGAGGGGTGGCACAAGCACGCTGAGCGTCATCGGCTCCGAACTTGAAAAGGTCTAGAAGACCGTGCCCACGTCGTTCAGGACGATCTGGTCTAGCGCTCGCTCGGCGATGGCGGCAATCGTCATCGACGGGTTGCAGGCTGCGGTAGTGCCCGGCATCAGCGCGCCGTCGAGGACGTAGAGGCCGCGCTGACCAAGCACGCGACCTTCGAGGTCGCACACGCTGTTCATGCAGGCACCGCCGAGCGAATGCCACGTGGTGTTGGAGAGGGTGTTGGTGTTGGTCACCGTGCTGTCCGCGCCAGCGATGGCGGTGATCCGCTGGTTGATGCGGGCATCGAGGGTGGCGTCACCGGCGGCCGGCCATTGAAGGTCTACGGCGTCTGTCGAGGAGTTGTAGACGAACTTGCCGCGCACACTGCTGACTCCGTAGCCGACGAGTATGGTCGAGTACAGGTTGAGCAGGAGCGGCTCGCCGAGAAAGGCCAGAGACGGCAGCAAGTTCTCCAGCCCGCTGAGGTCGACGCCGATCGGCGGCATCGAGGCCTGGATCACTGTGTTGGCGATCGTCGGGTCGTCCCACTGGAAGCTGCCGTAGACGACCGGGCCGCCCTGCGGGGTGCCGAGATTCTGCGCGTTGTCCTGCCACAGGTAGATCTGGTCGCCGTTGGAGCCATATCCCTGGCCTACGGCCTCGGGCAGGTCCGGAATGTCGCCGATGGCAGACGCGCGGACCAGCAGCTTGCTGGTATTGCAGGTGCCGGCGTTGACGAACAGCGCTGAGGTCGTGATGATCTGCTGCGACAGAAGGTTTCCGGAGGTGTCGGTCACATCGACGTACACCAGCCACGTTCCGTTCGGACCTCGCGCGATGCGGGTCACGTTGCTCAGAACCTGAACGGTGACGTTGCCAGTGGCCTGCGCCTGCGCGATGTACGTGACGTCCACCGAGTGCTTGCCGCCGTTGTTGACGCCGTAGGCGCAGTCGCCGTTGGTGTAAGACGGCAGCATGGCACCCGCCAACTCGTCCAGCGCGTAGGTCCAGTCGATCGGCATCGGGATCTTCTCCAGCTCGTACCCGGCTGCCTGGACATTCGCGGCGAAGACCCGCGAGGGCAGGTAAGTCTTGCTGTTGATCAGTGTGTCCGGCGCGGTCTCGAGCTGCAGCATCTGCGCGACGCGCGGGTAGTAGACCGAGTTCAATTCAGAGTAGTCGTATCCCGACGGGAACCAGGTGCTGAACACCTCCTCGGTTGGCTGCAGCGTCATCCCCTGGTACACCAGCGAACCGCCGCCGACGCCGGCCCCGACAACCGCGGTGATGTTGTCGCCGACGATCTTCTCCTCGAGCCCCGCGTACGGCAGCTCTCCCTCCACGGCGTCCGCCGCGGTCCAGGAGCTGTAGAAGATCTCGCGGCTGTCGGGTACCGCCGCGTGCGGAAACGTCTGGGCGTTGGGGCCGGTGGGCCACCACTTCCCGCGCTCGAGCACGAGGACCTTCACCCCGGCCTGGGCCAGACGCAGCGCGGTCACGCCCCCGCCGAAGCCCGAGCCGATCACCACGGCGCGCTGCGTCGAGGCCGTCAGCGGGACCGAGGCCGTGCTCGCCTTCGCGGGACCGGCCGACGCGACGGAGGAGACCGCGGTGACGGCGCCGACGGCGGCGGCGCCGGTAAGGAATCGACGTCGGTTGATCTCTGTCATGGATCTTCCCTTCTCATGATCTTTACCCGGCAGGCTTCTCTAGGATCTTGAGTTTATACTTTATACTGTATTCTTGATCCATAGAATAGAAGTGACGAGGAGATTTCGGCGAGCTCACTGCGGCGGCATGATCACGCCCAGCGCATAAATTAACTGCTATACATCAATGCTATTGCCTGTCGATGAGGTGTCGACCACACGGTAAAGCGCCTCGAACTGACGGCACGGCGGCGCGTATCAGCGCACGAGGCGCGGCCGCCGTACTAGGCGATCCCGTTTCGGACGTGCCCGACGGACCCACCGCACTCGAGGGCCCGCCCCCGGCGTGTTCCACGGCATCTCAGTCCACGCGGAGTCTGGGAGATCGTCCAGATCGAGCCTCTGTCGCTGGCGCGTGTCCACCCGGTACACCGTCTTTGGCCGCTTGTCGAAGAACTTGCCCGTGCACTCGGTCTTCTTGCTGTAGTTGGCCTGGGGCCGGAAGCCGCCCTCCTGTTTGATGTCTGCGTCCGATGACTTGTTCATGCATGCGCACATGAGGCCGAGCGGGTCGAGCCGGGTCAGCCGGTTGTCGACGCGGGTGTGGCGGTTGAGTGCCGGAAGCACGCCAAGCGGGTCGAGCGACGCGTAGCCCGCACTCGCCGGGGTCCTAGTAACGCAGAACGTTGTAATGCAGCCCGGTGTCGGCCTCGTGATACTGGCCGGGGAAACGCAGCGGGCAGTCAGCCGAGATCGCGACGCAATTCCCGGTCTCGGCATCCACATCAGCGATGGGGACAACAACCCCACAGGCTCGCCGTGACATGCCAGGCGATCTGCCCGTCAGCCGCGGAGACGAGTTCGGTGGGCGAGCCGATCACATCGGCGACGATGGCGTAGAACTCGGTGTCGATCGCGTCCTGCTCGGCGCCGGTGGCCCAGGTGCGCCGGGTCTGTGCCACGACGCGGTGCGTCTGCGGCTCCCAGTCCCAGGTCGGCACGTCCGCCCTGCCGTTGGCCGACACAACGGCCTGCTCGGCCAGGTGATCCCCGTGCCGGCAGAACCAGATCTTCTCGGCCGTGCCGCCGTCCTGCGCGAGCCGTCGGTTCGCGATACGGCGACCGAGGGCGTCTGTCCATGATCCGGTGCCCGCCGGAGCGACGCGGCGGCTGATAGTTGACAGGCCGTTTGTCCCGCTTGTAAGACGTCTTACTTCCTCATGGTGCGGCTGTCTCGATCGCCATCTTGCCGACAGGAGAGGTGCCGAGTCTCGCAACGGCCTCGGGCACCTCCGCGAAGGGCATCGTCAGTGGGGCGGGCACACACAACGTTCCGCTCTCCACGAGGTCGATGAGTTGGTCGTATGCGGCATCGCGTCGATGCGGGATCGCGTTCCAGCTGTCGCCGAGCGAGAGCATTCCGACCACGCTGTATTCCCGGTTCAGCATGTCGAACGCGTCGAGCCTGAGAACGGAACCGCTGGCGAAGCCGATGACGGCGACGCGGCCGAACTGCGCCACGGCCTTGACCGCCTGCTCGGCGACCTCGCCCCCGACCGGGTCGAAAAGAACATCGGCACCGTGACCGGCAGTGAGCTCCACGATCTCGTCCGCGACGTTCCCCGTCGCGTAGTTCACGCCGTGATCAGCACCGATGGCCTGGCAGTATGCGAGTTTGTCCGCGTTGCTGGCCACGGCTATCACCGTGGCCCCGAGGGCCTTGCCCAGTTGGACCGCCGCCACACCGCTGTTGCCCGCGGCGCCGAGAACCACCAGCGTCTCGCCGCGTTTGATCGCGCAGCGGTCCACCAAGGCGGTGTGCGCCGTGCGGAAACCGATGACGAAGCCGGCCGCCTGGGCATCGCTCAAGCTGTCCGGGACAGGCCGCGTCTCGTCCGCCAGCAGGTAGGCGTACTCCGCGTGCCCACCATGGCCCGTAGCGAAGATGGAGGTCATGCCCATGACCCGCTCGCCCACCGTGAACGGGGATCGCTCAGGTGCCGCCACAACCTCGCCCACGGCCTCCAGGCCGATCCCGAGGGGCACGGCGGGAACAGGACCGTAGACGCCCCGCGTCGTCAGCAGATCGGGCAGGGACAAGCCGCTGGCGAGCACCCGCACCAATATCCGGCCGTCCGCAGGCGGAGCCCACGTCAGCTCTTGCAATCGCAGGACGCTCCTGGGTTCCCCGAAAGCGACCGGCTGCCAGCCCATTCCCCTGAACATACGACGTTCTCCGCTTCTTCGCTCCACTGCGCAAGCTGGTCCGGTGGACGGGGACAACACCTACACAGGCTTCCCTACCGCCAGTAACCCAAACGGGGTACGGTCCGTTTAAGGCTGTGGCGGCGCGGCAATGGGCAGCGGCAGCCTCCGGATTCTTGCTCAATAACAATCTATTGATTTTCGTTGGCGTGCTTGGAGGTTCCTCCGGCGCTGCAGGTCACAGCTCCGCAGCGAGCACTGCCGTAGGCCAAACGGGTGAGCCCGGGGACCGGAATTGAGCCGCCCGGAAATATCAGAAGGCTCAATCCGGACCATCGGATTGAGCCCTTGACCTGCAACTTCACTGTCGGGCTGACAGGATTTGAACCTGCGACCCCCTGACCCCCAGTTCCCAAGCGGGAGCGTTCCTGCACGT